>NZ_CACSJY010000039.1:0-56778 GCF_902706155.1 Pseudomonas sp. 18058 | reverse complement strand
GTATGCGGGGGAGGGGGGATGCGCGGGATTTAATCTGCCACATAAACAAAACCCCCGGCCTGGGCCGGGGGTTCTGGTATCACTCGTCGAGGAAGGAGCGCAGATGCTCGCTTCGCGTCGGGTGGCGCAGCTTGCGCAGCGCCTTGGCTTCGATCTGACGGATCCGCTCACGCGTTACGTCAAACTGTTTGCCCACTTCTTCGAGTGTGTGGTCGGTGTTCATGTCGATACCGAAACGCATGCGCAGTACTTTGGCTTCACGGGCAGTGAGGCCGGACAGCACTTCGCGAGTCGCTTCTTTCAGGCTCTCAACAGTGGCGACATCGATTGGCGACTGCATGGTCGAGTCTTCGATGAAGTCACCCAGATGGGAGTCTTCGTCATCACCGATCGGCGTTTCCATGGAGATCGGCTCTTTAGCGATCTTCAATACCTTGCGGATTTTATCCTCAGGCATTTCCATGCGTTCGCCCAGCTCTTCCGGGGTCGGTTCGCGACCCATTTCCTGCAACATCTGCCGGGAAATACGGTTGAGCTTGTTGATCGTCTCGATCATGTGCACCGGAATACGGATGGTGCGGGCCTGGTCGGCGATCGAGCGAGTGATCGCCTGACGGATCCACCAAGTGGCATAAGTCGAGAACTTGTAACCACGACGGTATTCGAACTTGTCTACCGCTTTCATCAAGCCGATGTTGCCTTCCTGGATCAGATCGAGGAATTGCAGGCCACGGTTGGTGTACTTCTTGGCGATCGAGATCACCAGACGCAAGTTGGCTTCAACCATCTCTTTCTTCGCGCGGCGGGCCTTGGCCTCACCGATCGACATGCGACGGTTGATGTCCTTGATTTCAGCGATGGTCAGACCGGTTTCGGTTTCCAGCGCGATCAGTTTCTGCTGGCAACGAATGATGTCCGGCTGTACGCGACCAATGGCTTCGGCGTACTTGCTCTTGCCTTTGGCCAGGGCTTCGGACCAGCTTTCGTCGACTTCGTTACCCGGGAACTGACGCAGGAAATCAGCGCGTGGCATACGTGCATCACGTACACACAATTGCATGATCGCGCGCTCTTGCTGACGCAGACGATCGAGGGCACCGCGAACACGTTCAACCAAACCTTCGAATTGCTTCGGTACCAGTTTGATCGGCATGAACAGCTCGGCCAGCGCCAGCAATTCGGCAATTGTTGCCTTGTTGCTGCGACCGTGCTTTTTCAGGGCCTTGCGGGTGATTTCCATCTGGTCGGCGACCGCGCCAAAACGCTGGGCGGCGATAACCGGATCCGGACCGCTTTCGGCTTCTTCTTCGTCATCGGAAGATTCGGCTTCTTCGTCGTCGGTTTCGTCGTCGGCTTTCGCGACTTTCGCTTCGACAGGCGGCGGTACCTCGGCAGGCGGCGCAATGCCGTCGTCCGGGTCGATATAACCGCTCAGGACGTCGGACAGGCGGCCACCTTCGGTGGTCACACGAGTGTACTCGGAGAGAATATGGTCAACCGTGCCAGGGAAGTGCGCGATTGCGCTCATCACTTCACGGATGCCTTCTTCGATTCGTTTGGCGATTTCAATTTCGCCTTCACGAGTCAGAAGCTCGACCGTACCCATTTCACGCATGTACATGCGCACCGGGTCAGTGGTGCGACCGATATCGGTCTCCACCGCTGCCAACGCGGCGGCTGCTTCTTCCGCAGCGGCCTCGTCGGTATCGGCGTCGGCCAACATAAGGGCGTCCGCATCCGGAGCACTCTCGTGTACGGGGATCCCCATGTCGTTAATCATGCGGATGATGTCTTCCACCTGCTCTGGATCTGAAATATCCTCGGGCAGGTGGTCGTTGACCTCGGCGTAAGTCAGATACTTCTGCTCACGACCCAGTTTGATCAACTCAATAATACGAGACTGCTGTTGCGCTTTTCCGGACATAACACCCTATCCACTGAAGGTCTTGGCGGGCAAAAAACAAGCCGAGGATTATACCTGAGCTATGACCTCACGCGCCAGTTGAGGTCGGGTTTGATGCGGAAACATTGCGACTTAGAAGGTCGCGCAGTTGATTTTTCTCTTCAATACTCAGTTCGCTTTGACGGGCTTTCCTGAGTAACTGTTCAAGATTTCGCTCGCGTTGGCGGGCTGACAAGCTAGTAATGGTGTCGAAAAACTGTTGTTCAAGGTTATCTCCGTCAATCAACCACTCCTTTTCTGCCAATGCCTTGAGCAATCGACCCTGTTCAGTGCCGTGCCATCGCGCGATCAACTGAAATGAGTTTAGCTTGGGATTCTTCTGTACGGCTTCGAGCAGCGCCACAAGCAGCTGGGCGTTGGTCTGATTCTCGTCCGCAATGTGCCCGGCATCTTCGACGCGCTCGGCCAGTTGCGGGTGATGGAGCAGTGTGCGCAGGGCGGTCAGGGTTGGCGATTCGACGCCAATCGGCGTGCGCGGGCGTTGCTGGTCGCGATCGCCGCCACGCTTGCCGTTTTTATCCCAGGGCTTCTTGTCCCACTTCTTGCCGCCAGCGCCAGGTTTCTTCGGCGTCCACTCCTGCTGCGGCACATACATGTCCTGTGCCTGCGGCTGATGGTAGTCGCTGTAGTCCGGCATTGCGTCGTAATTGATGCCCGGGTCGTAAGCGGGCGGCGCTTCCTGCGGCGCATTTTGCGCCAGCTGACTGACGGTTTCGCTGCTCAGACCGGTGATTTCGGTCAGGCGCTGACGCATCAGGATGCGCAGGTTGGCGCCCGGCACTTTGTCGATCAACGGTGCGGCGAGGGTGGCCATGTGGGCCTTGCCCTCGAGCGAGCGCGGGTCGGACTCTTCGGTCAGTTGCTGGAAGAAATAATCCGCCAGCGGCTGAGCGTGCTGATTGATGCGCGCCTTGAAGGCGTCGGTGCCTTCAGCGCGAACCAGCGTATCCGGATCTTCGCCTTCGGGTAGAAACAAAAAGCGTGCGCGACGGCCGTCCTGCAGGCTCGACAGCGTTGCTTCGAGTGCGCGCCACGCGGCGTTGCGGCCAGCCTGGTCGCCGTCGAAACAGAACAACACGTTCGGCACGACGCGAAACAGGCGCTTCAAATGTTCTTCGCTGGTCGCAGTGCCCAGCGTTGCGACGGCATTTTTCAGGCCTTGTTGGGCGAGCGCGATGACGTCCATATAACCTTCGACGACGATGATTTCGTCGAGGTTGCGGTTGTTCTTGCGTGCTTCATAAAGGCCGTAGAGTTCCTGACCTTTATGGAAAACCGGGGTTTCCGGGGAGTTCAGGTACTTGGGCTTGTCGTCGCCGAGTACGCGGCCACCGAAGGCGATAATGCGGCCACGGGTGTCGCGGATCGGGAACATCACGCGATCGCGGAAGCGGTCATAGCGTTTGCCGGTTTCGGCGTTCTCTATCAGCAGGCCGGCGTCGATCATGGCTTTTTGCTGAAGGGTGTCGCTGCTCAAATGTTTGAACAGGTTATCCCAGCCTGGCGGCGCGAAGCCGAGGCCGAAATCCCGGGCGATCTCGCCGGTCAGGCCGCGACCCTTGAGGTAATCCACGGCCGCTTTGCGCGCGGGGTGGCTCTTGAGGGCCTGTTTGTAGAAATCGGCAGCGGCAGTGAGCAACGGATAGAGCGGCGAATCAGTCGGTTGCCGTGGCTTGCGCTCGCGGCCGCTTTCTTCGCGGGGGATTTCCATGCCGGCGGCTTTCGCCAGATCTTCGATGGCCTGAGGAAAATCCAGGTTGTCGTGATCCATGAGAAAGCCGAGGGCATTACCGCCGGCGCCGCAGCCGAAGCAGTAATAGAACTGCTTGTCGGGGCTGACGCTGAACGACGGGGTTTTCTCTTTGTGAAACGGGCAACAGGCGGTGTAGTTCTTGCCGGCCTTCTTCAATTGCACGCGCGAACTGACCACATCGACGATGTCGGTGCGGTTCAGCAGGTCGTCAATGAAGCTCTGGGGAATTAGCCCGGCCATGGCATTCTCGTCGTCTGCGCTGCAATAAGTCCGATGCGTAAGGCTGCCGGACGCGGGTCGTTGTTTGAAGCGCGCAAAAAGTGCGGCTCGACCGGTGTCGTCTGCGTAATCGCTGTCGGGAAGTGTATCTGCCGAAAATCCACTGACGTTAGTACCTATCAGTCTTCGACTATTTGAAAGTGTTGCGCTGAATCCGCTGACGGCCGGTTGAGGGCCTCGGATAGCTCAATAAAGCGGGCACGCATGCAGGTGCCTTGGGCTGATCGTCGTGAGAGGAATCAGTGGGTGTGCTCGTCAGTAGCCTTGAAAGGCTCGTCAGAAAAGACGTGCACCGCTGGCAAAAGAGCCAGGTCTGACGTGTGAAGCAGATTCGTCTTAGTCGCGTGTGCGGCTTCGACGTTGAAGCATCAAGCGTTTTACGCAAATGCCATTAGCCCGGCTCAGAGCCGGGCTTAGGCAAGAAGCTTGCTACGAACGTCTGTGTATTAGTACAGACGAACGGCGCGGCGCTGTTCGCGCTGAACTTTCTTGGCGTGACGCTTAACAGCGGCTGCTGCTTTGCGCTTACGCTCAGAAGTTGGCTTCTCGTAAAATTCGCGGCTACGAACTTCAGCCAGTACACCGGCTTTTTCGCAGGAGCGCTTGAAACGACGCAGAGCTACGTCGAAGGGTTCGTTCTCTTTAACTTTGACGGCTGGCATCCAGAGCTACCTTCATTCATTACCGGGGTCAACATCCTCGCGGCAAAAGAGCACTTGAAGACGTCGGTTTTTAAGGGTTGCGGATGTTAACCCCTCATCGCTCGGAATGCAAAGCCTCTGATCGAAAACCGCTGGTCGGGGCATCACGTGGCGACTATTATGCGCGCCTTCGAAGTCAGCCTAAACAAGGCGCAAACCCATGCTAGTACTGGGATTAGAAACCTCCTGCGACGAAACCGGCGTCGCATTATATGACAGTGAGCGCGGTCTGCTGGCCGACGCGCTGTTCAGCCAGATCGACCTGCACCGCGCCTATGGCGGTGTGGTGCCGGAGCTCGCCTCGCGTGACCACGTCAAACGCATGCTGCCCTTGATTCGTCAGGTGTTGGCCGAAGCGGACTGTGTGCCCACCGAGATCGACGCGATCGCCTATACCGCGGGCCCTGGCCTGGTGGGCGCGTTGCTGGTCGGCGCTTCCTGCGCTCAGGCGCTGGCGTTTGCCTGGGGCATTCCGGCGCTCGGCGTGCACCACATGGAAGGGCATTTGCTCGCACCGATGCTGGAGCCAAAACCGCCGGAATTCCCGTTCGTCGCTTTGTTGGTCTCGGGCGGTCATACGCAGCTGGTTCAGGTCGATGGCATCGGTCAATACACCTTGCTCGGCGAGACACTCGACGATGCCGCCGGTGAAGCTTTCGACAAAACCGCGAAGATGATGGGCCTGAATTATCCGGGCGGGCCGGAAATCGCCAAGTTGGCGGAGAAGGGCGTTGCAGGACGTTTTACCTTTCCGCGTCCGATGTGTGATCGCCCGGGTCTGCAATTCAGCTTCAGTGGTCTGAAAACCTCCGCGCTCAACGCCTGGCAGCAGTGCGTCAGCGCCGGGGACGACAACGAGCAAGCCCGTTGCGACATCGCGCTGGCGTTCCAGCAGGCCGTGGTGGAGACTTTGACCATCAAGTGCAAGCGCGCCCTGAAACAGGCGGGCATGAAGCGTCTGGTGATCGCTGGCGGCGTCAGCGCCAACAAGGCTTTGCGCGTTTCGCTGGAGAAAATGCTCGGCGACATGAAGGGCGATGTGTTTTATGCGCGTCCGGAGTTCTGCACCGATAACGGCGCGATGATCGCCTTTGCCGGTTGCCAGCGCTTGCAGGCCGGTCAGCAGGAAAGTCTGGCGATCAGCGTGCAGGCGCGTTGGCCGATGGAGCAGTTGTCGCCGCTGTGATGAGCGGCGCTCAAGAACGGTATTTAAAAATGCCGTTCGCGCCCGGCAAACAGGTCGCGTAGATTGCCGCGGTGGCGCCAGACGATCAGCAGTGTCAGCGCGCTCATCGGCAGTAGCGCCTCCGGTTCTTGCCAGGCCAGCAGTGGCAGGGTCAGCGGCGTGGCGATCAGTGCCGCCAGCGAGCTGGTGCGGGTCAGGTAGAACGTCAGCAGCCAGGCGCACACGGCCAGCAGCGCGGCGGGCGGATACAGGCCCAGCAGCATGCCAGCGGCGGTGGCGACACCTTTGCCACCACGGAAGCGGAAATACAGCGGGAACAGGTGACCGATCACGGCACACACGCCGATCCACGCCTGCTCCTGCAGCGAAAGGCCGACAGCCGAGGCAATCAGCACCGGCACCAGGCCTTTGCACAGATCACCCAGCAGGGTCAGGATCGCCAGTTTGCGACCGACCAGGCGGAGCATGTTGGTGGCGCCGGCATTACCCGAGCCACTCATTCGCGGATCCGGATTTCCGGTCAGGCGGCTGAGCAAAATGGCGAAGGACAGCGAGCCGAGCAGGTAGGCGAGAGTCGCCAGTAACCAAAACATGCTAACTATTCCGGGCGAGGACGCCCTGATTCTAACGGCGCATTGCGCCCTTGTCGTGCAGCGGAGAGAAGTGCTTGGACAGAGTGTTTATCGAGGGCCTGGAAGTCGATACCGTGATCGGTGCCTACGACTGGGAACGCGGCATCCGCCAGTGCCTGCGTCTTGATCTGAGCTTCGCCTGGGACAATCGCCCGGCCGCCGCCGGTGACGACCTGACCCTGGCGCTCGATTACGCCAGCGTTTCCACACGGATTCAGGCTTTCGCCGAGCAAGCGCAGTTTCAACTGGTCGAGACGTTCGCCGAGCGTCTGGTCGAAGTGCTGATGAGTGAATTCAACATCACTTGGATTCGGCTGAAGCTGACCAAGCCTGGCGCGGTGCCAGCGGCCAAGGGCGGCGTGGGTGTGGAGATCGAGCGCGGATGTCGCTGACTCAGGTCTACCTCGGGCTCGGTAGCAATATCGAGCGCGAAACCCATTTGCGTGCAGGTCTCGACGCGTTGGCGACGTTTCTGGTGGATATCCGCTGTTCGGCGGTGTTCGAGAGCCAGCCAGTCGGAATCAAAAGCGGGCCGTTCATCAATTTTGTGGTGTCGGCGTTTACCGATCTGCCGTTGATTGAACTGGATCGTCGCTTGAAGTTTATTGAGGCGGATAACGGACGATATGCCCCGGATCGCAAGGGCTTGCCGCTGGATATCGACGTGCTGTTGTACGGCGATCTGGCGGGCAATTTCGACGGTCTGGTGTTGCCGCGTGCGGAAATTCTGAAAAATGCTTTTGTGTTGTGGCCGTTGTCGCTGATTGCGCCGGATCGCGTGCATCCGGGTGTGGGAAAAAGCTTCGCGACATTGTGGGCGGAGGCGCAGATTGATCAGGTGCTGGCACCGGTCGGGTTTGAGTGGCGCGGGCAGCAACTCACGCCTTCGGATTTGCGTTGATCTGACTGGCGCCTTCGCGAGCAAGCCTGCTCCCGCATTTTGGAATGCATTTCCCTGTGGGAGCGGGCTTGCTCGCGAAGCTTTTCAGGCTGACGGCGCCTCTTTGTAGGCCTTCAACGCTTTCAGTCGCTCACGCTTCAGCGCCTCACCCAACTCCGGCCCCTTGAATCCCTTCTCCAGCAACGGCTGCACCGCAACCTCCCGTGCAACCTTCGCCGCACCGCGCAAATAATCCGCTTGTGGATAACTTCTCTGCTCCAGCCCCTTGCGGCCCCGGGCATCCATTTCGCACGCAGCGATAAATTCTTCAAACCGCTGCGGCCGGCGATACACGTCAAAACTCTGCAACAACTCCAGCAACGTCGAAGCCTTCAGCTCCAGCGTCCGGTGCCCATGGGTGTGGTATTTGCCAACCAGCAAGGCCAATTCCTGGCAATCCTTCGGCGCTTTAAAGCGTTCGTTGACCGCTTTGATCAGCTTCAGTCCGGTGTGCTCATGGGCGATGTGCCGTGGCCATTCCTCTTCCGGTGTCAGGCCTTTACCAAGATCGTGCAGCAGACAGGCCCAGCGTACGGTCAGCGGTTGTTTGTGCAGCGCTGATTGCTCCAGCACGCTGAGCGTGTGCAGCCCGGTGTCGATTTCCGGGTGATGCGCCTCCGGTTGCGGCACGCCGAACAGCGCATCCACTTCCGGCATCAAGACTTTCAGCGCGCCGCAATCGCGAAGCACCTGAATGAATACCTGTGGCTGATCTTCCATCAGCGCGCGGGAGATTTCTTTCCAACTGCGCTCAGCGGTCAGTGCCTCCAGTTCACCGGACTCACTGAGTTGACGCATCAACTCAAGCGTCTCCGGCGCAACGCTAAAACCGAGCCCGGCATAACGCGCCGCGAAGCGGGCTACACGCAGGACACGCAGAGGATCTTCGGCGAACGCCGGGGATACGTGACGCAGGATTCGCGCTTCAAGATCGCGCTGACCGTGGTATGGATCGGTCAGATTTTGCTGATCGTCTTCAGCGATGGCGTTGATGGTCAGGTCGCGACGAATCAGGTCTTCTTCAAGCGTCACTTCGGGACTGGCGTGAAAGGTGAAGCCGCCATAGCCGCGACCGCTTTTACGTTCGGTGCGGGCGAGGGCGTACTCCTCGCCGCTTTTCGGATGAAGAAACACCGGGAAATCCGCGCCGACCGGACGAAACCCCTGCGCGAGCATTTCCTCGGTCGTGGCGCCGACCACCACTCGATCGACATCTGTAACCGGCAACCCCAGCAAGCGATCACGAACCGCGCCGCCAACCTTGAAAATCTGCATAAAAAACCTCCGTTAGCCCGACAGGATAACCCTTGCGCCGGACTTTCGGAGGCCAGAACCGTTTCAAAGATGAATGACGGCGAGGTCGAGCCGGCCGTAATCCCCTTCGCTGTGTTCACTGCGCGGCGGCACGTGATGGGTTTTCATGATCTGGTCGCCCTGCAGCGTTTCCAGATGAATATCGAAGCCCCACAAACGGTGCAGATGTTTGAGCACCTCTTCAGTGGAATCGCCCAACGGTTTGCGGTCGTGCTGCTGGTGCCGCAGGGTCAGTGAGCGGTCGCCACGTCGATCGATGCTGTAAATCTGCACGTTCGGTTCACGGTTGCCGAGGTTGTATTGCGCGGCCAGAGTTTCGCGGATGATTCGGTAACCGGGCTCGTCATGAATCGCCGGCACCAGCAAATCGTCCTTCTGATCGTCATCCATGATGCTGAACAGTTTCAGATCGCGGATCACCTTCGGCGACAAATATTGCAGGATGAAACTCTCGTCCTTGAAGCTGCTCATGGCGAATTTGATCGTCGACAGCCAGTCGCTCCCGGCGATGTCCGGGAACCAGTGGCGATCCTCTTCGGTAGGTTCCTCGCACATGCGCCGGATGTCGCGGTACATGGCGAAACCCAATGCGTACGGGTTGATGCCGCTGTAGTAAGGGCTGTCGAAACCTGGCTGGAACACCACGCTGGTGTGTGAGGTGAGGAATTCCATCATGAAACCGTCGGTGACCAGGCCCTCGTCGTACAGGTCGTTCATCAGGGTGTAGTGCCAGAACGTCGCCCAGCCCTCGTTCATCACCTGGGTCTGACGCTGTGGGTAAAAGTACTGGGCAATCTTGCGCACGATACGCACGATCTCGCGTTGCCAAGGCTCGAGCAATGGTGCGTGTTTCTCGATGAAGTAAAGAATGTTTTCCTGCGGCTCGGCCGGGAAGCGAGCGTTGTCCTTGTCGCTGTATTTGTCCGCGCCTTTGGGAATGGTGCGCCACAGATCGTTGATCTGCTTTTGCATGTGTTCTTCGCGATCCTTTTGCCGCCGGCGTTCTTCTTCGGCGGAAATAGGGTAGGGGCGTTTGTAGCGGTCGACACCGTAATTCATCAGCGCGTGGCAGGAGTCGAGCAAGTCCTCCACCGCGTCGATGCCGTGGCGCTCCTCGCACTGCATGATGTACTGCTTGGCGAACACCAGGTAATCGATGATCGAACTGGCGTCGGTCCAGGTGCGGAACAGGTAATTGCCCTTGAAGAAACTGTTGTGGCCATAGCACGCGTGCGCCACCACCAGTGCCTGCATGCAGATGGTGTTTTCTTCCATCAGGTAGGCGATGCACGGATCCGAGTTGATCACGATCTCGTACGCCAGGCCCATCTGCCCGCGGCTATAGGATTTTTCGGTGCTGAGGAAGTGTTTGCCATAGGACCAGTGGTGATAACCCAGCGGCATGCCCACCGAGGCATAGGCGTCCATCATCTGCTCGGCGGTGATCACTTCGATCTGGTTGGGGTAGGTGTCCAGCGCATAGCCGGCCGCGATACGGGCGATTTCGCGGTCGTAGGTCTGGATCAGCTCGAACGTCCATTCAGAGCCGGTGGAAATGGGTTGGCGCTTCTGCTCTTTGGCGGTCATGTCACTAACCTGCGCTGGAAGAGTTCACGGAAGACCGGATAGATATCCCCGGCCGAGACCAGTTGCTGCTGGGCAAAAGTGTCAGAAAAGGCGTCGGCGATGCGTTCGTATTCGTACCACAAGGCCTGATGTTCGCGCGGGGTGATCTCCACGTAAGTGTAGTACTGCACAAACGGCATGATCTGGTTGATGAGGATGTCGCGGCAGATCGGCGAGTCATCGTTCCAGTTATCACCGTCGGAGGCCTGCGCCGCGTAGATGTTCCATTCGTTGCTCGGATAACGCTCGGCCATGATCTCTTGCATCAGTTTCAATGCACTGGAAACGATGGTGCCGCCGGTTTCCCGTGAATAGAAAAACTCTTCTTCGTCGACTTCGCGCGCACTGGTGTGGTGACGGATGAACACCACGTCGATCTTGTCGTAGTTCCGCTTGAGGAACAGGTACAACAGGATGAAAAAGCGTTTGGCGATATCCTTGGTCGCCTGGGTCATGGAGCCGGACACGTCCATCAGACAGAACATCACGGCTTTCGAGCTGGGATTTGGTTGCTTGATCAGCAGGTTGTATTTCAGGTCGAAGGTGTCGAGGAACGGTACGCGATGAATGCGCGCGCTGAGTTTCTCGATTTCTGCTTCGAGCTCCTGAATATCGCCAAAGTTATCTGGCTCTTCGCGTTTCAGCCGCTCGAGTTCTGCTTTGGCTTCGCGCAGTTTCGCCCGGCTACTGCCAGACAAAGCAATGCGCCGCGCGTGGGCCGAACGCAGGGTGCGGATGATATTGATCCGGGACGGGTTGCCTTCGTTACTGATGCCGGCGCGCACGGTTTTGAAAGTGTCGGTGCCGCTCAGGTTGCGTTTTACCAGGTTCGGCAGTTCGAGATCTTCGAACATGAATTCGAGAAACTCTTCCTGAGTGATCTGGAAGACAAACTCGTCCATGCCTTCGCCGGAGTTACCTGCCTTGCCCGGGCCGCGCCCGCCGCCACCGCCTGGTGGACGAGCAATGTGTTCGCCGGCGGTGAATTCCTTGTTACCGGGATGAACCACGGTCTGTTTGCCGCCGCGGCCGTGGTGAAGCACCGGTTCGTCGATGTCGCGACCGGGAATACTGATCTGTTCGCCATGCTCCATATCGGTGATGGAGCGCCGGCTGACCGCCTCTTCGACAGCCTTTTTGATGTGGTCACGGTAACGCCGCAGGAAACGCTGGCGGTTTACCGTGCTCTTGTTCTTGCCATTCAAACGTCGGTCGATCACATAACTCATAGGAAGCCCTCCGGGCAGCTTCAAGTTGTGAGCTTCAAGCTGCAAGTAAAAGCAGGTTCCCGGGCATCAGTGGGTTACGCGCTTTGTTCTTGCAGCTCGTAGCTAGAAGCTTGCAGCTGCTTCACTGCGACTTCCGTACCCGTAGGTACCATTCGGAAAGAAGCCGTACCTGTTTGTCGGTGTAGCCGCGTTCGACCATTCGAGTGACGAAGTCGTTGTGCTTTTGCTGATCCTCCTTGCTGGCCTTGGCGTTGAAGCTGATGACCGGCAGCAGATCCTCGGTGTTCGAGAACATTTTCTTCTCGATGACCACGCGCAGTTTTTCGTAGCTGAGCCAGGTCGGGTTCTTGCCGTTGTTGTTGGCCCGGGCGCGCAGGACGAAGTTGACGATTTCGTTGCGGAAATCCTTCGGATTGCTGATGCCGGCCGGTTTTTCGATTTTCTCCAGTTCTTCATTCAGGGCAACACGGTTGAGGATCTCGCCGGTTTCCGGATCGCGGTATTCCTGATCCTGAATCCAGAAGTCTGCATACAGCACGTAGCGGTCGAAGATGTTCTGGCCGTACTCGCTGTAAGACTCGAGGTAAGCGGTCTGGATCTCCTTGCCGATGAATTCGATATAACGCGGTGCCAGGTATTCTTTCAGGTAGCGCAGATAGCGTTCGCGGGTTTCGGCCTGGAATTGTTCCTGTTCGATCTGCTGTTCCAGCACATAGAGCAGGTGCACCGGGTTGGCGGCGATTTCATGCGGATCGAAGTTGAAGACCTTGGAGAGGATCTTGAACGCAAAGCGCGTCGACAGACCGTTCATGCCCTCATCAACACCTGCCGAGTCGCGGTATTCCTGAATCGACTTGGCTTTCGGATCGGTGTCTTTGAGGTTTTCACCGTCGTAGACGCGCATCTTCGAATAGATGTTGGAGTTTTCCGGCTCTTTGAGGCGCGAAAGCACAGTGAACTGCGCGAGCATTTTCAGGGTGTCAGGCGCGCAATGCGCTTTGGCCAGAGAACTGTTGAACAGCAGTTTGTCGTAGATTTTCACTTCGTCGCTGACGCGCAGGCAATACGGCACTTTGACGATGTAGATCCGGTCGATGAAGGCTTCGTTGTTCTTGTTGTTGCGGAAGGTGTGCCATTCCGACTCGTTGGAGTGGGCGAGCAGGATCCCGGTGAACGGAATCGCGCCGAGGCCTTCGGTACTGTTGTAGTTGCCTTCCTGAGTCGCGGTCAGCAATGGGTGCAGCACCTTGATCGGCGCCTTGAACATTTCGACGAATTCCATCAGGCCCTGGTTGGCCCGGCACAGCGCACCGGAGTAGCTGTAAGCGTCGGCATCGTTCTGTGGGTATTCCTCGAGTTTGCGAATGTCGACTTTACCGACCAGCGCCGAGATGTCCTGGTTGTTCTCGTCACCCGGTTCGGTCTTGGCCACAGCGATCTGGTTGAGGATCGACGGGTACAGTTTGACCACGCGGAACTGGCTGATGTCGCCGCCGAATTCGGCCAGACGTTTGGTCGCCCAGGGCGACATGATGGTGTTCAGGTAGCGCCGTGGAATACCGAAGTCTTCTTCGAGGATCGCGCCATCTTCGGTGGCGTTGAACAGACCCAAAGGAGATTCGAATACCGGCGAGCCCTTGATCGCGTAGAAGGGCACTTTCTCGATCAGCTGTTTCAGCTTCTCGGCCAGGGACGATTTACCGCCACCGACGGGGCCGAGCAGGTAAAGGATTTGTTTCTTCTCTTCCAGGCCTTGGGCGGCATGGCGGAAATACGAAACGATCTGGTCGATGCATTCTTCCATCCCGTGGAAGTCTTCAAAGGCCGGATAGCGACGGATCACCTTGTTGGAGAAGATGCGTGACAGCCTCGAATTGGTCGAGGTGTCGAGCAGTTCCGGTTCGCCGATGGCCAGCAATAGACGCTCGGCGGCGGAAACGTAGGCGCTTCGGTCTTTCTTGCACAGCTCCAGGTACTCTTGCAGCGAGAGTTCTTCCTGGCGTGTGGACTCGAAGCGTTGTTGGAAGTGGCTAAAGATACTCATGACGTCACCTCGCTCGATACGTGGAGCCGACGCCGGATCACTCAGTCGATGCTGGCAAACAACCGTTTTGGCAGCTGTTTGTTTACCCCCCAGAACACTTCCACGATCGACAATCGCGAAAGTCACTCCCGATGACCCGTGCGCCGGTGTACCGGCTCTCCCCTGTTTTGGATGGCCTGGGCTTAAGGATAGTTGGGAATTCAGGAGGTAAAGGCGAGATACGTAATTAGTTGTGGCAAGACCGTTCGTCTGCCCGCGCAGGCCCACGGCAGCCGGGGCCTGCGCGTGACAAAAAAATTATTCGGCGATGCCTTGCGCGGTTTCCGCAGGATAAGTCGTACGCCACAACTCGAAGCCGCCGTCCATGCTGTAGACGTCGGAAAAGCCTTGGCTGATCAGGTAGGCCGCAGCGCCCTGGCTGGAATTGCCGTGATAGCAGACGACCACGGTCGGTGCATCGAGGTCAGCGCCCTGAATGAAGGCGTGCAGGGAATGATTGTCCAGATGCTTCGAGCCGCTGATGTGCAGGGCAGCGAAAGTCGCCGGATCACGGACGTCGACGACGACGGCACCTTGCTCACGCAGGGCCTGGGCCTGTTCCGGGGGGATTCGTTTGAATTCGCTCATGGCGGGTTCCTGTTGCTCGGCTGAAAGCGCAGTTTAACGCGGTGCGTTGACTGGCGAAGTTTCGGGGATAAGTGGTGCGACGGTTGGCGCGAGGCCACCGTGTTCGTCGCATTTGCATGACAGGCGTTCGCCGCTGTCGACATTCATCAGGGTCAGGCTGCCGCCCCAGACACAACCGGTGTCCAGCGCCGAGATGCCTGGCTCATGGATATTGCCTTCAAGGGCCGCCCAGTGACCAAAGATGATGCGCAGGCCTTTGGTCTTGCGCTCTTTGTGCTGGAACCACGGTTTGTAGCCGGGCGGTGCAGTATCCAGGCCTTCCTTGCTCTTGAGGTCAAGCTTGCCCTCGGCGGTGCAGAAACGCATGCGCGTGAAGTAGTTGGTGATCACGCGCAGGCGAGTCACGCCTTTGAGGTCATTGTCCCATTTCGCCGGATCGTTGCCGTACATGCCGTCGAGGTAGGCGGGGAACAGGTTGTCGTCGCGCAGCGCTGTTTCGACTTCGTCCGCGCACTTCAAGGCGCGGCGCAGTGACCATTGCGGTGGAATGCCTGCGTGAACCATGGCGACATCACGCATTTCGTCGTAATGCATCAGCTTCTGCTGACGCACCCACTCAAGCAGTTCGGCACAGTCCGGTGCGTCGAGAATCTCGCGCAAGGTGTCGGACTTCTTCAAACGCTCGATATTTTTGGCGGCAGCCAGCAGATGCAGATCGTGATTGCCCAACACGCAGACCAGCGACTCGCGCATGCCGTACAGAAAGCGCAGGGTTTCCAGCGACTGCGGGCCTCGGTTGACCAGATCGCCGACCAGCCATAGCCGATCGAGCGTCGGGTCGAACGCGACTTGCTTGAGCAGACACTTCAGCGGTTCGAGGCAGCCTTGCAGGTCGCCGACGGCATAGGTTGCCATCAGTGCAAGGCCCCGGGCACGGCCAGGCGGAAAGGTTTGATGATGGCATCGAAATGTTTGCCGTCGTCGGCGACCATTTCATAAGTGCCTTGCATGGTGCCGACCTTGGTGGTCATCACCGTGCCGCTGCTGTAGGTGTGGCTTTGCCCGGCATTGATCAGTGGTTGCTGACCCACCACGCCGGCGCCGCGTACTTCTTCGACGTGGCCGTCACCATCGGTGATCACCCAGTGCCGCGACAGCAGTTTGGCCGGGATCGCGCCATTGTTCTGCACGGTGATGGTGTAGGCGAAGGCGAAACGGTCGTGCTCGGGTTGCGATTGGTCTGCCAGATAGCGGGTAACGACGCTGACATCGACCTGGTAACGGGAATCGGACATGCAAGGGGCCTTAACGAAGCGGAACGCGGGGCGTAGCTGATGGGGAATCAGTCTAGGCAAGTATCGGGCAGTAAACCAGAGTGGCGTCCTGCCCGATAGCGTTCATCGTATGTCAGTCGGCGGCGGGGGAGGCCGGGACTTGTACTGCGAGCTGATCGGCCAGGCGCACGAATGCGGCCAGATCCAGTTGTTCCGGACGCAGGCTGCCATCAACGCCAGCGGCTTCGATCTCGGCATTGCTGAGCAATTGTTTGAGGGTGTTGCGCAGAGTCTTGCGACGCTGGTTGAAGGCTTCGCGCACAACGCGCTCCAGCAACTTGTGATCCTTGGCCGGGTGCGGCAGCACGGCATGCGGCACCAGACGAACGATCGCCGAATCAACTTTTGGCGGCGGGTTGAACGCGCCCGGGCCAACGTTGAACAGATGTTCGACGCGGCAGTGGTACTGAACCATGATCGACAGACGACCCCAGTCACCGCCGCCCGGGCCTGCGGCCAGCCGCTCGACCACTTCTTTCTGCAGCATGAAGTGCATGTCGCGAATGATGCCGGCGTTATTCAGCAGGTGAAAAATCAGCGGCGTCGAGATGTTGTACGGCAGGTTGCCGACCACACGCAGGCTGTTTGGCGCGGCGTTGAGCGTGTTGAAGTCGAACTTCAGCGCATCGCCCTGGTGCAGGTTGAAATTGCTCTTGCCGGCGAACTGCTGATTGAGGATCGGGATCAGATCCTTGTCCAGTTCCACCACGTCGAGCTGCCCGCCGGAGTTCAGCAGGCCGGCAGTCAGTGCGCCTTGGCCCGGGCCGATTTCCAGCAAGCGATCGTCAGGCTTGGCGCTGATGGAGCGCAGGATGCGGTCGATAACGCCGGCATCGTGCAGGAAGTTCTGGCCAAAGCGTTTGCGCGCCTTGTGTTGGTATTGCTCGGTCATAAACGGGTCTCGGCCATCTGGTAGGCGGTTTCCAGGGCGACTTGCAGGCTGCCGGTGTCGATCTTGCCGCTGCCGGCCAGATCCAGGGCAGTGCCGTGGTCGACCGATGTGCGGATGATCGGCAGGCCCAGGGTCACGTTGACGGCAGCGCCGAAGCCTTTGTACTTAAGCACAGGCAGGCCTTGGTCGTGGTACATCGCCAGCACTGCGTCGCAGTGCTCCAGATATTTGGGGGTAAACAGAGTGTCGGCAGGCAGCGGGCCACGAAGGTCCATGCCCTCGCCGCGCAGGCGCTCTAATGTCGGTTCAATGATGTCGATTTCTTCATGGCCCAGGTGTCCGCCTTCACCAGCGTGCGGGTTGAGTCCGCACACCAGAATGCGTGGCTGGGCGATGCCGAATTTGTTTTGCAGATCGCTGTGCAGAATTCGCGTGACCCGTTCCAGCCGTTCCGGCGTGATCGCATCGGCAATCTCGCGCAGGGGCAGGTGAGTGGTGACCAGTGCCACGCGCAAACCGCGTGTCGCCAGCATCATCACTACTTGAGCGGTATGGGTCAGGTCAGCCAGAAACTCTGTGTGACCGGAGAACGCGATGCCCGATTCGTTGATCACGCCTTTGTGTACCGGCGCGGTGATCATCCCGGCGAAATCGCCGTTCAGGCAGCCGTTGCCGGCTCGGGTCAGGGTTTCAAGGACGAAAGCAGCGTTGGCCTTGTCCAGTTGCCCGGCCACCACGGGGGCGCTGAGCGGAGTATCCCAGACGTACAGGCTGTTGGCGGGCGCCGGGGCGTCCGGCCAGTGATTCGGGCCGACATCCAGCAAGTTGACGGCCAGCCCCAGCTGCGCGGCTCGCTCATTGAGCAGGTCGCGGCTGGTGATGGCAATCAGGGGATGTGGCTGGGCTTGCGAGGCGAGCAGCAGGCACAGGTCGGGACCGATGCCGGCTGGTTCGCCGGGTGTCAGCGCGAAACGCTGGGGTTTCACTGCGCTGCCTGGTCTGCACCAGGGAGTTTGATCTCTACGTACGCTTCGTCACGGATCTGACGCAACCAGGTTTGCAGCTCTTCGTCGTATTTGCGGTTACGCAGTACGGTCATGGCTTGCTGCTCGCGGGCCTGTTCGGTGCTGTCAGTGGCGCGACGGCCAAGGACTTCCAGAACGTGCCAGCCGTATTGGGTCTGGAATGGCTTGGACAGCTGACCTTGTGGGGTCTTGGCCATCACTTCGCGGAATTCCGGCACCAGTGCGCCCGGATCGATCCAGTTCAGGTCGCCGCCGTTGAGGGCAGAACCCGGGTCTTCGGAGTAGCTTTTCGCCAGTTCAGCGAAGTCTTCGCCAGCCAGAATGCGGTCATACAGCGACTGCACCAGGGCTTGGGTTTTGGCTTCGTCGCGAATCGGGCTTGGCTTCACCAGAATATGGCGCACATGCACTTCGTCTCGCATCTGGGTCTCGCCACCACGCTTGGCCAGCAGCTTGAGGATGATGAAACCACCCGGTGTGCGCGCTGGTTGAGTGATGTCGCCTACGGCCATGCTGCTCAGCTCGCGGTCGAACGGAGGTGGCAATTGAGCAGCTTTACGCCAGCCCATGTCGCCGCCTTCCAATGCGTTGTCGCTGGCGGATTTGGCTACAGCCAATTGACCGAAGTCGGCGCCTTGCTTGAGTTGCTGGTAAACATCCATGGCCTGACGGGCAGCGTTCTGAATTGCTTCAGAGTTAGCGCTTTCCGGGGTTGGAATCAGGATATTGGCCAGGTGCAGTTCTTCGGACAGCTGCATTTTGCCCAGATCGGAAGCGAGGAAGTTTTTCACTTCCTGCTCGGAGACCTGGATGCGTTCTGCCACACGACGCTGACGCACACGGCTGATGACCATTTCACGGCGGATCTGATCACGAGCGTCGTCGTAAGACAGACCGTCGTGAGCCAGAGCGGCGCGGAATTGATCCACAGTCATGTTGTTGCGTTGTGCAATGGTGCCGACAGCCTGGTTCAGCTCTTCATCGGTGATGCGGATACCGGAACGTTCGCCGATCTGCAGTTGCAGGTTTTCGACGATCAGGCGCTCAAGCACCTGTTGATCCAGTACGCCCGGAGGCGGCTGGCCGCCTCCACGCTTGGCGATGGTCTGCTGAACTTCGTGGACACGCTGATCCAGTTGGCTCTGCATGACCACGTCGTTGTCGACGATCGCGACCACTTTATCGATGGACTGAACGGCGGCGTTACCCGCCGTACTCAGGAACAGCGCGCCCAGCATCAGCGGGCGCAGACAATCAGAAAGCTTGGTCTTCACGTTGACGATAACCTTGGATGCCTTTGTCGAGGAAACTCTCAGCCTTGGCGCCAGTCAGGCCGCCCAGTCCCTTCAGAACAATTTGGAGGAAGACGCCGTGGTCGCCTTTTTCGTTTTCTGGAGCCTCTTGACTGAACTCGTCATAAGACACCCAGTAACGGTTGATCAGGCGCAGTTTCCAGCAGCAGTTGTCATATTCGAAACCACCGAAGGCTTCCAGCGTACGGTTGCGGTTGTAGTCGTACTGCCAGCGGCTGATAGCGCTCCACTGCGGAACGATCGGCCAGATGACCGAGAAATCATGCTGCTGGATCTTGTAGTAGTCCTTCACGTAGCCAGGCTGCCCCGGAGTACCGTAATCGCCGCCGCCCACAGTCCATTTACCGGTGTTCTGGTCGAAACGAACCTGGTCATTACGGTAGCGATAGCCAAGGTTGACGATCTTGTTCGGATTGTCTTCAGGCTGGTAGTGGAACATCGCACTGCCGGAGCGTGGGCTGCGGCTGTCCGGATCCCAGTTGTAATCGGCAGTGGTGCGCCAATCGCGGTTCCAGCGGTATTCATATTCCAGTGCGTATGGCGAAACGTTGGACTTTGCATCATCACGGTCAGCAAAGTTGATGCCTGGCAACTGAACCTTGCGATCCTTGAAGTACAGGGCCTGGCCGATGCTGACGCGTTGACGCTCGAAGCCGTCGTCTTCAATCCAGCGACTGGTCACGCCTAGCGACAGTTTGTTCTCGTCGCCGACACGGTCGGAACCGGAGAAGCGGTTGTCACGGAACAGCGACGCATAGTTGAAGGTGTATTCGCTGGTATCGAATACCGGAATATCTTCCTGATCTTTCTCTGGTACGTAGAGGTAGTACAGGCGCGGTTCCAGAGTCTGATTGTAATTCTTGCCAAAGTAGGAAGTCTTACGATCGAAATACAGGCCGCTGTCGATGCTGGCGATTGGCACACCACGGTTTTGATTGCTGTCGAACGTGCCGTTCAGTTTGTCCTGCTCAGCATTTTGCGCGGCAATTTGCGATTTGCCGGTGTTGTCCAGATCAAGTTGATACTGGGTGTACTGGTACTTCAGCGATGGCTTCACGAAGCCATAGGTCCAGTTCATCGGCAGGCTGATGCCAGGCTTCAGGTTCAAACGGTCGCCGTTTGCGCGAGCCAGGCCTTGAATGTTGTTATCCAGTCGAGGCTGCGGGTCTGAGCCATCCTTGTCCGTATAAGTGCCATTCAGAAGATCCCGATCAAAACGAACCAGCTCGGTTTCGTAATCGAAGTTCAAGCCTTCAGGATGAACCGGCAACTGACCATTGAAAGTGATCTGCGGCAGACGATCATACGGTGTGGTGTTCGCCACGGTCGCCAGTTGATAAGCCTGGGCATTCAAACGCGCCGTGTAGCTGTCGCCACGATAAGTGACCGAACCCTGCTGGTTCACGTAGTCGGCACTTTTCACGCCGATCTGATCGGTTTCCAGATCCTGGAAGTAGTACGGATCGCTGATCTTGGTGTAGTCGACTTGCGTGAAGACGCGCGAGTCCAGGCCACCTTTGTGTTGCCAGTTGTACATGTAACGGGTCGACTTGGAGTCGGTCTGCTTGTCGCGATCGTCATCCTCGTCGTTGAGGTACGCCGCGCCGAACTGACCTTCGCTCGACTTGGTCAGGTAGCGGAATTCGCCCTCGACCAGCATGCCGCGCTTGCTCATGTAACGCGGGTACAACGTGGCATCGTAGTTCGGCGCCAGGTTGAAGTAGTACGGAGTAACCAGCATAAAGCCGGTATCGGTGCCTGTGCCGATGGTCGGCGGCAGGAAGCCGGATTGACGACGGTCGTCGATCGGGAAGTAAATGTACGGGGTGTACAGGATCGGAATGTCCTTGACCCGCAGTGTCACGTTGGTCGCGGTACCGAAACCGGTGGCCGGGTTCAAGGTGATGTTGTTGCCCTTGAGCTGCCAGGCGTTGCTGTTCGGTTCGCACGTGGTGTACGTGCCGTCCTTCAAGCGGATGATCGCGTTCTCTGCACGCTTGGCGTACAGCGCGCTGCCACGGATACGCGATTTGTGCATCACGTATTCGGCGTTGTCGACCTTGGCTTCACCGGTGTCGAGTTGCACATCGGCGTGGTCGCCGACGATCAGCGCGCCGTTGTCGCGAATACGCACACCGCCGTTGAGTTCGGCGCGGCTCTCGGCCTGGTACAGGCTCGCCTCGTCGGATTCAACCTGCATGCTGCCCTGACGCAAGACGACATCACCGGCCAACGTACCGACTTGATCATCGGTGTTATAGCGCGAGGCTTTTGCGCCGATAAAGGTAGGCGCGTCGCTTTTGTTCGTCTTGTCATTCATGCCAGGACGAGGCGGCTCGATGTAAGCACCGGAGCAGTACGGGCCGGTTTCGGCCAATTGGGCAGCGGTCAGCTTCTCGCGCGGAACCCAGTCGAGGTGACTGTAGTCTTCGCTACGGGCTTTCAGGCCGCGGCCTTTGGCTTCGGTGACGAGTGCTGTTTTAGGGCCGGTGTCGGCGGTCGAACCGTTTCCGGTCGCAGCGTCGCCGGCAGCGCTGACGGCACTGCCGTCATGCACTGGGCGCGGAGGCAATGCAGCCGCCGTCGCCTTGGGCGCACAGGCCCAACCACCCGTTGCCGAGACGGAGCAGTCATACTGCTCGGCGGCAACAACGAATTGACTGGCCAGAGGTTGCATAGCCAGCAGACTGCCGGTTACCAACAACGGAAATTTTTTACGAAACGCGGGGGATTTCAATGCCATCTTATTAGTCCGGGCTTCCTGCGTGCCATCTGCCCGCGGTGTGGGCCGCACGCCTCTCGATGGTCTGAAAAAGATGCTGGATAATAAAGCATGACCCGCTTGACGGCTAGCGCCGTCGGAGACCCTTGCAATGCCTGACCAAGATGTACGCTTGCAACACCTGAAAGTTTGGCTCGATGAACAGCTGGCAATCCTCTTTGCAGATCAGGGTTGGGGCGCTGTGCCCCCGGCCACGTTGACTGCGGCCAGCAGCGACGCGAGTTTCCGCCGTTACTTCCGTTGGGAAGGCGAGGGCAAAAGCTTTGTCGTCATGGACGCTCCGCCGCCCCAGGAAAACTGCAAACCGTTCGTGGATATCGCTTTTTTGCTGGCGAAATCCGGAATTAATGTGCCGAAAATTTATGCAGAAGACCTCGAACGCGGTTTTCTTTTGCTCAATGACCTGGGTAACAAGACCTATCTCGACGTGATCGATAGCGAAAATGCCGACGCATTATTCAGCGATGCCCTGCAAGCACTGCTGGCATTTCAGCAACTGCCGATGGTCGCGCCGCTGCCGAGTTACGACGTCGCCTTGCTGCGCCGTGAGCTGGAACTGTTTCCCGAGTGGTACGTGAAACGTGAACTCGGCGTCGAATTCGATTCGGCCCAGCAACAGCAGTGGCAGCAGATCAGCGATCTGTTGATCGACAGCGCCCTGGCTCAGCCGAAAGTGTTGGTGCACCGCGACTACATGCCGCGCAACCTGATGCTCAGCGAGCCGAATCCCGGCGTGCTGGATTTTCAGGACGCGGTCTACGGCCCGGTCACTTACGACGTCACCTGTCTGTTCAAGGACGCCTTCCTCAGCTGGCCTGAAGAACGTGTGCGCGGCTGGCTGGAAAATTACTGGCAGCAAGCCTCGGCACTGAATATCCCGGTGCAGTCGAACTTCGAAGACTTCCTGCGCGCGAGCGACCTGATGGGCGTGCAGCGTCACCTGAAAGTCATCGGCATCTTCGCGCGCATCTGTCATCGCGATGGCAAGCCGCGTTACCTGGCCGACGTGCCGCGTTTCTTCTCCTATATAGAAGCAGTGATCGCGCGTCGCCCGGAACTGGCCGAGTTGCAAGCGCTGTTCACCAGCCTGCGGGGTGGAGCCACAGCATGAAGGCAATGATTCTGGCGGCAGGCAAAGGCGAGCGCATGCGTCCGCTGACCCTGACCACTCCTAAACCGCTGGTGCGCGCCGGCGGCGTGCCCTTGATCGAATATCACCTGCGCGCCCTCGCGGCCGCCGGTTTCAACGAGATCGTGATCAACCACGCCTGGCTCGGTCAGCAGATCGAGGATTACCTCGGTGACGGCTCGCAGTTCGGCCTGAGCATCCAGTACTCGCCGGAAGGTGAGCCGCTGGAAACCGGCGGCGGGATTTTCCGCGCGCTGCCGTTGCTCGGTGACGATGCGTTTCTGGTGGTCAACGGTGATATCTGGACGGATTACGACTTCAGCGTGCTGCACCAGCCGATTAACGGTCTGGCGCATCTGGTGCTGGCGGACAACCCGGCGCATCACCCGACTGGCGACTTTTCCTTGGTCGACGGTCAGGTGATCGACGGCCAGGCCGATGCTGCGACGTTGACCTACAGCGGTATCGCGGTACTGCATCCGCAACTGTTCGACGGTTGCACGGACGGCGCCTTCAAACTCGCGCCGCTGCTGCGTAAAGCCATGGCCGAAGGCGAAATCACTGGCGAACGCCTGAAAGGTCACTGGGTGGATGTCGGCACCCACGAGCGTCTCGCGGAAGCGGAAACATTGATAGAAGCGAGTCGCTGACATGTTGTGGCCAGGGACTCTGATTGGAGCCGGAGCGGGTTTTGCGATCGCCAGCATTCCGGGGGCCATGCTTGGGGCATTGTTGGGGCAGGCGCTGGATCGGCGTCTGCACTTGCAGAGCTGGGGGCATTTGCGCGAAAAGCTCGGCGGTCGACCGATGTTGCGCAACGACGAATTGTTGTTTGTGTTGCTCGGGCGTCTGGCCAAGAGCGATGGGCGCGTCACTGACGGGCATATCCAGCAGGCGCGCAACGAAATGCGTGCGCTGGAGATGAGTGATCCGGCAATGCGTCGGGCGATTGCCGCGTTCAATCGCGGTAAGTCCGGTAACGACAGTCTGCGCGGGTATCTGCGTCGGCTCAGCGGCCAGCCGCATGCTGCCGAAGGTGTCTTGCGCGCCTGTTGGCGGATGGTCTGGGCCGATGGTCGCTCCGGTGTCAGCGAACGTGAATTGTTGGCGCAGTGGGGTAAGTGGCTGGGCTGGACAGTGCAGCAGGTGCAGGCGCTGGCCAGTGATTACGAGCCCGGCAAACGGCCAATCGTCAGTGCGGCTGTGAGTTATCAGGAAGCGATGCGTTTGCTCGGGGTGTCGGCCAATACCGAACCGGCGCAGATCAAACGAGCGTACCGGCGGCTGTTGAGTCGGCATCACCCGGACAAGATTGCTGGCACGGGCGCGACGACGGCGCAGGTGCGTGAGGCGACCGAGCGTACGCGGGAATTGCACAATGCCTACACATTGATTCGTGAGCGGCGGGATTTTCGCTGACCGTTGAAGATCAAAAGATCGCAGCCTTCGGCAGCTCCTACCTTGGAATGCGTTTCCTGTAGGAGCTGCCGCAGGCTGCGATCTTTTGCTTTTGCTGTTATCAGTCGGTGTTCTGCGGATTCAACCAGCCGCGCACCCGGCGGACCAACTGTTCCTGCTCAGCCTTTTTATCCGGCAACGCTTGCAATGCCACCTGGCTAAACGCCGAAGTCTTCAACCGCTTGCTCGCCTGCATACGCTCCAGCGCTGCGTTGCGATCCAGCGCCTTGTCCATGTAGAAAATATCCGCCGTCGGCAACTTCAGCGTCGGTGTCAATTCCGCCAATGCCGGTTTGGCTTTGGCCGGTGTCTGCGCATCGACCATTACAAACTTCTCCACCTGCGCGGTCTGCTTCTCGCTGAGATAACGCGCCGCCCAATAAGCCCCGGTGCCATGCCCGAGCACGACAATGCTGCGCGCGCTCTGCTGTTCGGCGTAGGCAATGGCCGCGTCGATGCGGGCGAAGATGCGCTCGCCGTCAGCCTTTTCCTGTTCCTCCACGTTGTCGGCCGCAACTTGATCGGCGACCTCGGCTTCACCGCCGGCGGCCTGCTCAATCGGCTGCGCGGTGGTGGCATCCTTGCTGCCGGTTTCCGGCGCTTTCGGCGCGGCGACGGGCTCGACGACGCGCGGTGCGATGGCATCGCTTTGCAGATCGGGCAGGGTGATACTCAGGCTGCTCCATTTGGCGTCGGGCAATTTCTGCCGCAACGGGCCGATTGCTTGCGGCCAGTCAGCGGTTTCGCCGGCGCCGGGGATGATAATCACCGCGCCCTTGGGTTCGGCGGTGTTGGCGGTTTTCCACAGGGCGAGGAAGGTGTCGCTGCCGGCCTGCAACTGTTGCTGCTCTTGCGCCGGAACCGTACGGCCGAGTGCGGCGGCTTCTTCCTGACTACGCTCAAGCAGTGGCTGGCGTTCGGCGGGTTTCGCTTCGGCAGGTTTTTCCGCCGAGGCGGCGGGCGCCGGATCGGCGGCTTCGACGGAAAACGCACAAGGCAGGATCAGCGACAGGCACAATGCTGGCATTGCCAGGCGGTAGACAGAGGGCATCGGTTATTCCAGGCCAGAAATGTATCCCGGCAGCCTAATGGGTTGGTCAGAATTTGTCAGTGTATGAGACTTCAATGAAGCGATTTTGCTGCCTCTGGTTTATCGGCTGGTTGTGCTTTCCCTTGATCGCCTGGGCGGTGCCTGAGCCGGCGGCGCACGCTGCGCAATTGACGGCGGGCCAGCAACAGTGGCTGGCGCAACACAATGAACTGCGCGTCGGTCTGGTGTTGCAGGCGCCGTTTGCACAATACGACCGGCGTTTGCAGAAGCTGTCCGGAGCCAATGTCGAGTTGATGAAGTCGTTGGCCAAGGTGCTCAATGTCGAACTGAGCTGGCGCAATTTTCAAGATCTCGCGCAACTGGAAGCGGCGGTGCGCGAAGGTGAAATCGACATCGCCCCCGGTCTGATGCAAACCCCGAGCGCGCTGCGTCTCTGGCAGTTTTCCGATCCGTACATGCGCGTGCCGCAACTGGTGGTCAGCGATCAAAAAGCCAGCGGCACGATCGATCTGGAAAAACTCGACAGCCAGACCCGCGTCGCCGTGCGCATGCCCAGCGCGACTGCCGATTATCTGCGCGGCAACTATCCCCATCTCAACCTGCAAGGCGTGCCGCTGGAACGTCAGGCGTTGCAGTTGCTGCTAAGTCAGCAGGCGTCCTATGCGGTGGTCGATGAAGCGCAACTGGGGCGACTGTCGGTGGAGCCGGAATTTGCCGAACTGGTAGTGGTTGGCGATATCGGTCTACCGCAATTGTTGCGGGTTGCTTCGCGACGGGATTGGCCGGAACTGGCCGGTATCGTCCAAAGCGCTTTGCGCGCGATCCCGGCGAAAGATCTGGAGCGCCTGCACAATCAATGGCTGCAACCGAAATACCCCCGACTCTCGGAGTCGCCGGGCTTCTGGCAAAACCTCGCGCTGTTGTTTGCGGTGATGTTGCTCAGTTGCGTGGCCATCGTGTTCTGGCAGCGGCGCCAGCAGCACAGCCTCGAGCAACGCTTGCTTGCCGCTAGAGAAGACATAGCCTTGCGCGCCGCCAGCGAAGAAGCGCTGCGGCTGACGCAGTTTTCCATCGATCAAAGCACCGTCGGCATCCTCTGGGTCAACTGGGACAGCCATGTGCGCTACGCCAATCGCGCGGCGGAAAACATGCTCGGTTATCCCTCGGGCGGGTTGATCGAGCGGCCGCTGATCGACTTCGAACCGGGGCTGCACATGGATCGCTGGCTCAACCTCTGGAAGCGTGCGCGAGCCAGCGAAGAAGGGCCGTTGAGTTTTGAAACCAGTTGCGTGCGTGCTGACGGCAGTATTTTGCCAGCGGATGTGTCGCTGAGTTTTCTGCGTTTTCGCGACAGTGAATACCTGGTGGTCTACCTCACCGACGTCACCGACCGCCGTCGCGCACTGGCCGCGTTGCAGGAAAGTGAGGCGCGGCTGCAAGGCATCGCCGCCAACGTTCCGGGATTGGTGTTCCGGCTGGAGCGCGCGCCGGTGACCGGGCAGATCGACTTTGCCTACATCAGCGAGGGTAGCGAAAGTCTGGTCGGCTACGCGCCGGCCGCCATCGCCCATCGCGACATGGGCCTGCGCAGTCTGGTGCACCCGGACGACAAGGCCAGTTATCACCGCACCCAGGATCAAGCGCTGGACACCGACAGCGACTGGTCGTGGCAGGGCAGAATTGTCACGCGACAGGGCCAGCAGCGCTGGGCCGAAATCAAGGCGATCACCCGGCAATTGGAGGATGGCGCGTACGTCTGGGACGGCATCGTCTGGGACATCACCGAGAGCAAACGCATTGAACTGGAACTGGCCGATTCTCGTGAACAGCTGCGCGAACTGTCGGCGCACCTTGAAAGCGTGCGCGAAGAAGAGAAGGCGCGCATTGCCCGCGAAGTGCACGATGAATTGGGGCAGATGCTCACGGTGCTGAAACTGGAGACATCGATGTGCGAATTGGCCTACGCGCAACTCGACCCGGGCCTGAACGAACGGCTGAACAGCATGAAGCGCCTGATCGCCCAGTTATTCCAGTTGGTGCGTGATGTGGCGACGGCGCTGCGTCCACCGATTCTGGATGCCGGGATCGCGTCGGCGATCGAATGGCAGGCGCGGCGATTTGAAGCGCGGACGCAGATTCCCTGTCTGGTGCAGGTGCCGGAGAATCTGCCGGCGCTGAGTGATGCCAAGGCCATCGGGTTGTTCCGGATTTTGCAGGAAGCGCTGACCAACGTGATGCGTCATGCTCAGGCGCATACTGTGGAACTGACGCTGGCGCTGGAGGGCGATGAGTTGTGCCTGACAGTTGCCGATGATGGCGTAGGATTTGTCGCCGCTACCGGTAGGCCGACTTCGTTTGGTTTGGTCGGCATGCGCGAGCGGGTGCTGATCATGGGTGGGCGGTTGGTGCTTGAGAGTGAGCCGGGGGAGGGTACTAGCCTGAATGTTTGGGTGCCGGTGAATGAAGTCTGAGGATTTGTGGTGTTTGGGCTGACGCTTTCGCGAGCAAGCCCGCTCCCACTTTGGAATGCATTCCCCTGTGGGAGCGGGCTTGCTCGCGAATGATCTTGGCTCGGAAGTAATGAGGAGAAAAATTTGATCCGTGTACTGGTAGCCGAAGACCACACCATCGTCCGTGAGGGCATCAAGCAATTGATCGGCCTGGCCAAGGATCTGCAAGTGGTGGGCGAGGCGAGCAATGGCGAACAACTGCTGGAAACCCTGCGCCACGTACCGTGCGAAGTGGTGCTGCTCGACATCTCCATGCCCGGGGTCAATGGCTTGGAGGCAATCCCTCGGATTCGTGCACTGAACAATCCGCCGGCGATTCTGGTGCTGTCGATGCACGACGAAGCGCAGATGGCTGCTCGCGCGTTGAAGGTCGGCGCGGCCGGTTATGCGACCAAGGACAGCGATCCGGCGCTGTTGCTCACGGCGATCCGCAAGGTCGCGGCGGGTGGGCGTTACATCGATCCGGATCTGGCGGATCGGATGGTTTTTGAAGTCGGTTTGACCGATGCCAGGCCATTGCACTCTCTTCTCTCCGAGCGTGAGTTTTCAGTGTTCGAGCGCCTGGCCCAAGGCGCCAACGTCAACGACATCGCCCAGCAACTGGCGCTAAGCAGCAAAACCATCAGCACCCACAAGGCGCGGCTGATGCAGAAGCTCAACATCACCTCGCTGGCCGAACTGGTCAAATACGCGATGGAACACAAACTCCTCTAAAAATCACCGCGGTCAAAACTGTGGGAGCGGGCTTGCTCGCGAAAGCGGTGTACCAGTCGCCGAATGAGTTGAATGACCCACCGCATTCGCGAGCAAGCCCGCTCCCACAAGGGATGTGCTTTGAGGCTGGCATCTTGGGCATGTCCATTAGCGACACACGCTTTTTGCCCTTGCTTGCGGCTCGCAGCTTGTCACTCGCCACTGCCTTATCCGTTAGCGCCATCGTTGTAGGGCAATCCCTACCCCCAACCTTCCATCCGGCTGAGGCGATTCTCTCCTGCGCCCCGATTTGCGTGCCTGTCAGCAACCACTAGGCTTAATCCACAAGCAGTCATCAACAACAAAGGTGTGGGTATGAGCCAGGTCGATACAAACGCAGGGGCCAGTGATGTGCTGGTCAGCTTTCGTGGAGTGCAGAAGAGCTACGACGGCGAGAACCTGATCGTCAAAGACCTCAACCTGGATATTCGCAAAGGCGAATTTCTCACCCTGCTCGGGCCGTCCGGTTCCGGCAAGACCACCAGCCTGATGATGCTCGCCGGGTTCGAAACACCGACCGCCGGCGAAATTCTGCTGGCCGGGCGCTCGATCAACAACGTGCCGCCGCACAAGCGCGACATCGGCATGGTGTTCCAGAACTACGCGCTGTTCCCGCACATGACCGTCGCTGAAAACCTCGCATTCCCGCTGAGCGTGCGCGGCCTGAACAAGAGCGACGTCAACGACAAGGTCAAGAAAGTCCTGAGCATGGTGCAGCTCGATGCGTTCGCCTCGCGCTACCCGGCGCAGTTGTCCGGTGGTCAGCAGCAACGTGTGGCGCTGGCCCGCGCGCTGGTGTTCGAACCGCAACTGGTGCTGATGGACGAACCCCTCGGCGCCCTCGACAAACAATTGCGTGAACACATGCAGATGGAAATCAAACACCTGCACCAGCGCCTCGGTGTGACCGTGGTCTACGTGACCCACGATCAGGGTGAAGCGCTGACCATGTCTGACCGCGTCGCGGTATTTCATCAGGGCGAAATCCAGCAGATCGCTCCGCCGCGCAGCCTCTACGAAGAACCGAAAAACACCTTCGTCGCCAACTTCATCGGCGAGAACAACCGCCTCAACGGCCGCCTGCTCAGCCAGACCGGCGAGCGCTGCGTGGTCGAGTTGGGCCGTGGCGAAAAGGTCGAGGCGCTGGCGGTCAATGTCGGCCAGACCGGCGAACCGGTGACCCTGTCGATCCGTCCGGAGCGTGTCAGCCTCAACGGTTCGAGCGATCAATGCGTTAACCGCTTCTCAGGGAGGGTGGCGGAATTCATCTATCTGGGCGACCACGTCCGGGTACGCCTGGAAGTCTGCGGCAAGACCGACTTCTTCGTGAAACAACCGATTGCCGAGCTCGATCCCGCGCTCGCCGTCGGCGACGTGGTACCGCTTGGCTGGCAGGTCGAGCACGTTCGCGCGCTTGATCCGCTTTTAGAGGCGAACTGATCGCCCCGGCAATACCAACACCAACCCTGCACGTGGAGAGAACAATAAATGTTGAGATCCCTGAAGTTCACCGCCCTGACCCTGGGCCTGATGGGTGCGGCCAGCGCAATGGCCGCTGGCCCGGATTTGACCGTGGTGTCGTTTGGCGGGGCGAACAAGGCGGCGCAAGTCAAAGCCTTCTATGCACCGTGGGAAGCGGCGGGCAACGGCAAGATCGTCGCCGGCGAATACAACGGCGAAATGGCCAAGGTCAAAGCCATGGTCGACACCAAGAGCGTGTCGTGGGACCTGGTCGAAGTTGAATCGCCAGAACTGTCCCGTGGTTGCGACGAAGACATGTTCGAACAACTCGACCCGGCGCTGTTCGGCAAATCCGAAGACTACGTCAAAGGCGCGATTCAGCCGTGCGGCGTAGGTTTCTTTGTGTGGTCGACGGTGCTGGCTTACAACGCCGACAAGCTGAAAACCGCGCCGACCAGCTGGGCGGATTTCTGGGACACCAAGCAATTCCCGGGCAAACGTGGCCTGCGTAAGGGCGCCAAATACACCCTCGAATTCGCCTTGATGGCCGATGGCGTGGCGCCGAAAGACGTCTACAAAGTGCTGGCGAGCAAGGACGGTCAGGATCGTGCGTTCAAGAAGCTCGATGAGCTGAAACCGAGCATCCAGTGGTGGGAAGCCGGTGCGCAACCGCCGCAATACCTCGCTTCCGGTGACGTGGTGATGAGCTCGGCTTACAACGGTCGCATCGCTGCCGTGCAGAAAGAATCCAACCTGAAAGTGGTGTGGAACGGCGGCATCTACGACTTCGACGCCTGGGCCATCCCGAAAGGTCTGGACGCCAAGCGTGCGGAAGCGGCGAAGAAGTTCATCGCTTACTCGGTACAACCGCAGCAGCAGAAGACCTACTCGGAAAACATCGCCTACGGCCCGGCCAACACCCAAGCCGTACCGCTGCTGGCCAAGGACGTCCTGAAAGACATGCCGACCACCCCGGAAAACATCGCTAACCAGGTGCAGATCGACGTCAGCTTCTGGGCTGACAACGGCGAGCAACTCGAGCAGCGCTTCAACTCCTGGGCTGCGAAATAAGCACGTCACACGGGCCGACGGTGTACCAGATGATCGTTCCCACGCTCTGCGTGGGAATGCCGCCCGGGACGCTCCGCGTCCTCGTGTGACGCAGAGCGTCACTGGATGCGTGCCCACGCAGAGCGTGGGAACGATCAGTAGCTAAAGTTCGAGGTGGTTCGCCGCCTCTGTAACGATCAAAGATTTGCGGAGTACGTCATGGCCATCGCCGTTCCCCTGAACGAGGGCAACAGCCCCACCTTGAAGCAGAAGCTCAAGCGCGCCGAGCGGGTCAACCGCTGGAAGGCTCAAGCGCTGATTGCGCCGTTGGTGCTGTTTCTGTTGCTGGTGTTTCTGGTGCCGATCGTGGCGCTGCTCTACAAAAGCGTCGGCAACCCCGAAGTGGTCGGCGGCATGCCGCGCACCGTGGCGGCCATCGCCAGTTGGGACGGCCGTGGCCTGCCCGCTGAACCCGTCTACAAAGCCGCCAGCGAAGACCTCGCCGAAGCGCGCAAAAACCAGACGCTGGGCGATTTGTCCAAGCGCTTGAACATGGAGTTGGCCGGCTACCGCAGCCTGCTGACCAAAACCGCCCGGGCGCTGCCTTTCGCCAGCGAACCGGCCTCTTATAAAGAAGCGCTGGAAGCACTCGACGAACGTTGGGGCGATCCGGCGTATTGGCAAGCGGTCAAACGCAACACCAGCAGCATCACGCCTTATTACTTGCTGGCGTCCGTCGATCACCGCATCGACGACCTCGGCGAAATCGCCCCGGCCACCCCGGATCAGGCGATCTACCTCGACATTTTCGCCCGCACGTTCTGGATGGGCCTGGTGATCACCGTGATCTGCCTGCTGCTCGCCTATCCACTGGCCTACCTGCTGGCGAACCTGCCATCGCGGCAAAGCAATCTGCTGATGATTCTGGTGCTGCTGCCGTTCTGGACCTCGATTCTGGTGCGCGTTGCTGCGTGGATCGTGCTGCTGCAATCCGGCGGGCTGATCAACAGCGGGCTGATGGCCATGGGCATCATCGATAAACCGCTGGAACTGGTGTTCAACCGCACCGGCGTGTACATCTCGATGGTGCACATCCTGCTGCCGTTCATGATCCTGCCGATCTACAGCGTGATGAAAGGCATCTCGCCGACCTACATGCGCGCGGCGATTTCCCTCGGCTGCCACCCATTCGCCAGTTTCTGGCGGGTGTACTTCCCGCAGACCTACGCCGGTGTCGGCGCCGGTTGCCTGCTGGTGTTCATCCTCGCCATCGGCTACTACATCACCCCGGCGCTGCTCGGCAGCCCCAACGATCAAATGGTCAGCTACTTCGTCGCCTTCTATACCAACACCAGCATCAACTGGGGCATGGCCACCGCACTCGGCGGATTGTTGCTGCTGGCGACCGTGGTGCTTTATCTGATTTACAGCTGGCTGGTCGGCGCCAGTCGCCTGCGCCTGAGCTAAGGGGAATTCGAGATGCTGAGTCCTTACATGTCGCCCATTGAACGGGTGTGGTTCTACAGCCTGCGGATCCTCTGCGGCCTGATTCTGTTGTTCCTGATTCTGCCGGTGCTGGTGATTATTCCGCTGTCGTTCAATTCGGGGAGTTTTCTGGTCTACCCGCTACAAGGTTTCTCGCTGCAGTGGTACCACGACTTCTTCGCCTCGGCGGAATGGATGCGCGCGCTGAAGAACAGCATCATCGTTGCTCCGGCGGCGACGGTGCTGGCGATGATCTTCGGTACGCTGGCGGCGATCGGCCTCACTCGCGGTGACTTTCCCGGTAAAGCGCTGGTGATGGCGCTGGTGATTTCGCCGATGGTGGTGCCGGTGGTGATCATTGGTGTGGCGAGTTATCTGTTCTTTGCGCCGTTGGGGTTGGGTAACAGCTTCTTCTCGTTGATTGTGGTGCACGCGGTGTTGGGTGTGCCGTTTGTGATCATCACGGTGTCTGCGACGTTGCAAGGGTTTAACCATAATCTGGTGCGTGCGGCGGCGAGTCTCGGTGCATCACCGCTGACCGCGTTTCGTCGCGTGACCTTACCGTTGATTGCGCCGGGGGTGATTTCCGGGGCGCTGTTTGCCTTTGCGACTTCGTTTGATGAGGTGGTGGTGACGTTGTTTCTTGCGGGGCCTGAGCAGGCGACGTTGCCTCGGCAGATGTTCAGCGGGATTCGCGAGAACCTCAGCCCGACGATTGCGGCTGCTGCGACGTTGCTGATTGCGTTCTCGGTCATCCTGCTGCTGACGCTGGAATGGCTACGTGGCCGCAGCGAAAAACTGCGTACTGCTCAGGTCTAAATCCGCACGCGGTCAAAAATGTGGGAGCGGGCTTGCTCGCGAATACGGAGTGTCAGTCAACATTTTCACCGACTGGCACACCGCATTCGCGAGCAAGCCCGCTCCCACAATGGATGGTGTTGCTCTCGGGTTGGTCATTCACCACCTGAATAGCAGACAACCCCAAATCCCCAGCTAATCTTGTGCCCAGCTCCCACATCTATAAGAGGCTGCGCACGATGAGTCTGTCCCAGTTCAAAATCGCTCACAAACTGATCACCGGCGCCGCCGCCATCGAGCAACTGGCCGCCGAACTCACGCGCCTCGACATCGACAACCCGCTGATCGTCACCGACGCGGCGCTGGTCAAATCCGGCACGGTCGAGCTGGCGTTGTGCCAATTGGGCGGGCGCGAGTACGAGATTTTCGACCGCGTATTGCCAGACCCGGAAATCGCCATCGTCGAAGACTGCATGCGCGTGTACCGCGAGGGTGGGCATGACGGCTTGATCGGCCTCGGTGGCGGCAGTGCCATCGACATCGCCAAAAGCGTCGCCGCGTACGCCGGTTACCACGGTGCGCTGGAAGATCTGTTCGGCGTCGATCAGGTGCCGCGCAAAGGCCCGCCGCTGATCGCCATCCCGACTACCGCCGGCACCGGTTCCGAAGTGACCAACGTCGCCATCCTTTCGGACAAAGTCGCGCAACTGAAGAAAGGCATCGTCAGCGACTATCTATTACCCGACGTCGCGCTGGTCAGCCCGCAAATGACCCTGACCTGCCCACGCAGCGTCACCGCCGCCAGTGGCGTCGACGCATTGGTGCACGCCATCGAATCCTATCTGTCGGTCAACGCCTCGCCGATCACCGACTCACTGGCGATCGGCGCGATCAAGTTGATCGCCAAAGCTCTGCCCAAGGCCTACGCCAACGGCGCCAATCTGCAAGCCCGCGAAGACATGGCCACCGCCAGCCTGATGGCCGGCATGGCGTTCGGCAATGCCGGGGTCGGCGCGGTGCATGCGCTGGCGTATCCGCTGGGCGGGCGTTTCAACATCGCCCATGGCGTCAGCAATGCCTTGCTGCTGCCATATGTCATGACCTGGAACAAGATGGCCTGCGTCGAACGCATGCAGGATATTGCCGAAGCCATGGGCGTGAAGACTGCTCATCTGAGTGCAGCCGAGGCCGCGGACAAAGCCGTGCAGGCGATGACCGATTTGTGCGCGGCGGTGGAAATTCCCGCCGGCCTGCGCAGTTTCGGCGTCCCGGAAGAGGCGATCCCGGCCATGGCCGCAGAAGCCGCGGGGATCGAGCGCTTGATGCGCAATAACCCGCGCAAACTCAGCGCCGTCGATATCGAGAAGATTTACCGAGCGGCGTACTGATCATCGCGGTCACGGTGCGCGCAGCAATGCATGAGGCTACAATGCGCGCCATCGTGATTTAGCTCAGAAAAGGTGCGTCATGCAGCCCTTCGTAATTGCTCCGTCGATTCTCTCCGCCGACTTCGCCCGCCTCGGCGAGGAAGTGGACAATGTTCTCGCCGCTGGCGCCGACTTCGTTCACTTCGACGTCATGGACAACCACTACGTACCCAACCTGACCATCGGCCCGATGGTTTGCGCGGCGTTGCGCAAGTACGGCGTCACCGCGCCGATCGACGCGCACTTGATGGTCAGCCCGGTGGATCGCATCGTTGGCGACTTCATCGAAGCCGGCGCGACTTACATCACTTTCCACCCGGAAGCCACGCTGCACGTTGATCGCTCGCTGCAGCTGATCCGTGAAGGCGGCTGCAAATCCGGTCTGGTGTTCAACCCGGCAACCCCGCTGGACGTGCTCAAGTACGTGATCGACAAGGTCGACATGGTCTTGCTGATGAGCGTCAACCCAGGCTTCGGCGGGCAGAAATTCATTCCCGGCACCCTCGACAAACTGCGCGAAGCGCGAGCGATCATCGATGCCTCGGGCCGTGACATCCGTCTGGAAATCGACGGCGGCGTCAACGTCAACAACATCCGCGAAATCGCTGCCGCTGGCGCTGACACTTTTGTCGCCGGCTCGGCAATCTTCAACGCGCCGAACTATCAGGAAGTCATCGACAAGATGCGTTCCGAACTGGCGCTGGCGCGCCCATGAGCGGGTTTGAGCAGCTGTTCCCGGGCAAACTGCCACGGCTGGTGATGTTCGATCTGGATGGCACGCTGATCGACTCGGTTCCAGACCTGGCAGCGGCGGTGGACACCATGCTGCTCTCCCTCGGCCGCCAGCCTGCCGGCATCGAAGCGGTGCGCGAGTGGGTTGGCAACGGCGCGCCGGTTCTGGTGCGCCGTGCTTTGGCCGGTAGCATCGATCATTCGGCGGTGGATGACGTCGAGGCCGAGCACGCGCTGGAAGTGTTCATGGAGGCTTACGGCGCCAGCCATGAGCTGACCGTGGTCTATCCCGGCGTGCGCGACACCCTCAAGTGGCTGCACAAACAAGGCGTGGCCATGGCGCTGATCACCAACAAGCCCGAGCGCTTTGTCGCGCCATTGCTGGATCAGATGAAGATTGGCCGCTACTTCAAGTGGATCATCGGCGGCGATACCTTGCCGCAGAAGAAGCCTGACCCGGCGGCGCTGTTTTTCGTGATGAAAATGGCCAACATCCCGGCCTCGCAATCGTTGTTCGTCGGCGATTCGCGCAGCGATGTGCTGGCGGCGAAAGCGGCGGGGGTCAAATGCGTGGCGCTGAGTTACGGCTACAACCATGGCCGACCGATTGCCGAAGAGTCGCCGGCGCTGGTGATCGACGATCTGCGCAAGCTAATTCCCGGTTGCCTCGGTTCGGCCGCTGAGATAACGTTGCCCGACGCTTCTCAATCCAATTCTGGAAACGCCATCGTGGTGGTCACTCGCAAACTCTGGATGAAAGTCATCAAGGCCCTGGCCCGCTGGCGTTGGCGCGCCTGACTTTTTTCTGGCCGGCCTGCCGGCGCGTTTGCATACCTGACTGATAGCACCTCACACCACGAGGCACCTTATGATCCGCGAAGAATTCTTGCGCTTGGCCGCTGACGGCTACAACCGCATTCCGTTGGCCTGCGAAACCCTGGCCGACTTCGACACGCCGCTGTCGATCTACCTGAAACTGGCCGACCAGCCCAACTCCTACCTGCTCGAATCGGTGCAGGGCGGCGAGAAATGGGGCCGTTACTCGATCATCGGCCTGCCGTGCCGCACGGTCATGCGCGTTCACGACCATCACGTCAGCATCACTGTTGATGGCGTCGAGACCGAAAGCCATGACGTTGAGGACCCGCTGGCCTTCGTCGAAACCTTCAAGGCGCGCTACAACGTGCCGACCATCGCTGGTCTGCCGCGCTTCAACGGTGGTCTGGTCGGTTACTTCGGTTACGACTGCGTGCGTTATGTCGAGAAGCGCTTGGGCAAGTGCCCGAACCCGGATCCACTGGGCGTGCCGGACATTCTGCTGATGGTGTCCGACGCCGTCGTGGTGTTCGACAACCTTGCTGGCAAGATGCACGCGATCGTCCTCGCCGACCCTGCGCAGGCCGATGCCTTCGAACAAGGTCAGGCACGTTTGCAGGAATTGCTCGAGCAACTGCGCCAGCCGATCACCCCGCGCCGTGGCCTGGACTTCAGCAAGCAGCAAGCGGCTGATCCAGTGTTCCGTTCCAGTTTTACTCAGGACGATTACGAAAAAGCCGTCGACACCATCAAGGAATACATCCTGGCCGGTGACTGCATGCAGGTCGTGCCGTCGCAGCGTATGTCGATCGACTTCAAGGCTGCACCGATCGATCTGTACCGCGCGCTGCGTTGCTTCAACCCGACGCCGTACATGTACTTCTTCAACTTTGGCGACTTTCATGTGGTCGGCAGTTCGCCGGAAGTGCTGGTGCGCGTTGAAGACAACCTGATCACCGTGCGCCCGATCGCCGGCACACGCCCACGTGGCGCGACCGAAGAAGCCGATCTGGCGCTGGAAGAAGACCTGCTGTCGGACGACAAAGAGATCGCCGAGCACTTGATGCTCATCGATTTGGGCCGTAACGATACGGGGCGCGTTTCGGAAATCGGTTCGGTGAAACTCACCGAGAAAATGGTTATCGAGCGTTATTCCAACGTGATGCACATCGTTTCCAACGTCACCGGTCAGTTGAAAGAAGGGCTGACGGCGATGGATGCACTGCGGGCGATTCTGCCAGCGGGCACCTTGTCCGGTGCACCGAAGATTCGTGCGATGGAAATCATCGACGAACTGGAACCGGTCAAGCGTGGTGTGTATGGCGGTGCGGTCGGTTACTTCGCCTGGAACGGCAACATGGACACCGCGATTGCGATCCGCACCGCAGTGATCAAGAACGGCGAACTGCATGTGCAGGCCGGTGGCGGCATCGTTGCCGACTCGGTGCCGGCCCTGGAATGGGAAGAAACCCTGAACAAACGCCGCGCGATGTTCCGCGCCGTCGCCCTGGCCGAACAAACCCCTGACTGATCGCAGATCCCTTATGGGAGAGGCCTTGTGTGGTAAGGGGATTTATCTGTGGTGTGGGGATTCATTGTGGCGAGGGGATTTATCCCCGCTCGGCTGCGCAGCAGTCGTAAAACCATTACATGCGGTTTGCCTGATACACCGCGGTGTTTGGTTTAGGGGCTGCTTCGCACCCCAACGGGGATAAATCCCCTCGCCACAGGTTAATGTTTTCCACCATAAAAAAGCGGCGCCTGTGAGGGCGCCGCTTTTTTCATGCCCTGCAACAACCCCCTGTAGGAGCTGCCGCAGGCTGCGATCTTTCGATCTACCGCTTAAAAATCCAACACCACCCCAACATTCACACCCTGCTGGGTAAAGTCATCATCCTTGCGGAACGAATACCCGCCACGCAACGCCAGATCCGCCGTCAACTTGTGGCTCACGCCCAAACTCAACCGATTCAAATGGCTCTGCGGCGTATAACCCTCAAGTTTGAAGTCATTCGCCGGCAAGGTATTCAGCGCGATATTGACCTTCTGCACGTCATCCTCGTACTCGCGTTCATGCGCATACTCACCAAACACCTGCGTTTGCGGCGTGAAGTTGTACTTGCCCTGAATACCGACACCCAGACGTTTCGAATCGCGGGTCTGGTCATCGAAGGTCAGCGCTGTAGCGCGGTTGCTCTTCTCCGAATAACCATCGACATCGACACTGGCGTAATCAGCACTGACGAACGGCGACAGGTGCCATTCGCTACCCGGCTGGGCAATGTCATAACCGATGCGCGTACTGAACGCCCACAGGCTGCCGTCGGTATCACCTTTCTCCGCACCTTCGCTGGCGCCCAGATCAAACTTGCGCTTGAGGTTGTCGTAGTCGAGTTTGCCGCCGGTCAACGCCGCGTCAGCCCACCAGCGATTCTGCTGGAACTGGGCAAATGCGGTGGCCATGTAGCTGTTGAGTTTGTAGTCCGAATCGTTATGCCCGGCCTCCAGGTTCTGCCGGTAGAAACCACCCGCCACACCGACACGCCACGCGTCATTCAGACGATAGCTGCCCCCGACATTGAGGTTGTAACCGCTGCCGTCGGCACTGGCGCCGCTGCTTTGGCTGTCGACATCCAGATGCTGGCCACCGGCGGAAACGATCGCGCGCCATTGGCCGACCGCTTGCCAGTTTTCCCAATCCGCCTGCCATTGGCTGCGCAGTTCATCCTGATGCGCACGCACGGTGGCGTGGGCCATTTCCGGCAGCAGTGTCAGTTCCCACGGCGCGGCCAGTAGGGAATAGGCGTAGTCGGAGATCAGTTTCTGCCCGGCTTCGGTCGGGTGCACGCCGTCGTTGTAAATCAGCTTGGTCGGATCTGGCGTCGCACTGTTGATGCCGTAACGGGCGTTTTCCGGGCAACCGCTGCCGCTGAAGCACGTCGCGGTGAGGTTCTGATCAGTGGCCAGTCCAAAACGGCCCGGATCGGCGAACACTTCCGACAGCAATACCGGAATGTTCAGCGGAATGATTTCCGCATTGATGCCTTGCAGACGACTGACCAACTGGCTGTTGAATTGCGCGGCGAGCTGGCTGCTGAACGCTTGCAGCGGCGTGCCGTTGATGGCCGGGGTCAGACCAACGTCAGGTAGCAGCCAGACCATCACGTATTTGGCACCGGCCGATTGCAACGCTTGCACGCTGTCAGCCAGTCGATCGGCGCCGGCGTTGGCTTGCGGCAGGCTGAGGATGCGGCCCTGGAGGAAGTCGTTACCGCCGCCGGAAATGTAATACAGCGCATTCGGGTCAGCGCGGAAGCCGTTCGAGGGCAGATAACCAGTGCGAGTGCGTTCACCGGTGGCCGATTGCGAGGTGATCGAATCGAGAATCTGGTCGGTGCGATAACCGCCGACCGCCCAGTTGTTGCCGTCGACCTGACCGTTTTCGACGCGCACTTGCGAGCTGGAAGAGGCGGTCTGATCCGGGGTGAAGCCGAGTCGGCCACCGAGCAATTGCGTGGAGTTCAGATCACGGGATTCGCCGCTGCCGTCCAGATAGATTGGCCCGGTACGGTTGGTGTAGCGCTGGGTAGCGCCGGCCGGGCCGCCGGTGTCGCGGAAGGTGCCCGCGTCGTTGAGGCTGTCGCCAAACACCACGAAATTCGAGTAAGGATTGGGGGCGGCATTCGCCTGGGCGCAGGCCAATGCGAGCAAGCATCCAGCCAGCGGTACAAACAACGTCTGTTTGATCATGAGCAAGTCCGTTTATTTATTGTTGTAGGTGAACGAAACGACAGTACCAAAAACTTCCGGCCTTTTGCCATCGGTCGCGAACCCTCTTATAGATTTAACCCCCAAGGCCCCGGCCATATTGCACGCTCCGCCCAGCTAAGTTACTGTGCCGGAACGTATGAACGAGACCTTCCCCGTGTTGATCACCAGCAAACTTCTGGATCAAGTCATCAAGGCACACGCCCGCTGGCGTTGGCGCGCCTGAATCTTTTCTGCCGGCCCCGCCGGATCTGTATCGCTTTGCCTTCCTTGCCTGTTTGAAATGCCGCTGTGCCGACGCGTCTACCCGCGTCCGACATCGTGCAGCGCCCTGCGGGCAAGTCATCTGAAGGCTGTCTCCAAGTCAGAATTCAAGAGGTTCGAATCGCCATGTTGCTGATGATCGACAACTACGACTCCTTTACTTACAACGTTGTGCAATACCTCGGCGAACTGGGTGCCGAGGTGAAAGTCGTGCGCAATGACGAATTGACCGTCGCCGAAATCGAAGCGCTGAAGCCCGAGCGCATCGTCGTCTCCCCAGGCCCTTGCACCCCGAACGAAGCCGGCATCTCCATCGAAGCCATCAAGCACTTCGCCGGCAAACTGCCGATCCTCGGTGTCTGCCTTGGCCACCAATCGATCGGCCAGGCGTTTGGCGGCGATGTAGTCCGCGCCCGCCAAGTGATGCACGGTAAGACTAGCCCGGTATTCCACGAGGACAAGGGCGTTTTCCAAGGCCTGAATCATCCGCTGACGGTTACCCGCTACCACTCGCTGATCGTCAAGCACGATACTTTGCCCGATTGCCTGGAACTGACCGCGTGGACGCAACACGACGACGGTTCGGTCGACGAAATCATGGGCCTGCGTCACAAGACCCTGAACATTGAGGGCGTACAGTTCCACCCCGAGTCGATCCTGACCGAGCAGGGTCATGAACTGTTTGCCAACTTCCTCAAACAAACCGGCGGCACGCGCTAAGGACTTCCCATGAATATCAAGTCAGCCCTGAGCCGTATCGTCGAGCACCTCGATCTCAGCACCGATGAAATGCGCGATGTGATGCGCGAAATCATGACCGGCCAATGCAGCGACGCGCAGATCGGCGCGTTCATGATGGCCATGCGCATGAAGAGCGAGAGCATCGACGAGATCGTCGGCGCTGTGTCGGTGATGCGTGAGTTGGCCGATCAGGTCGAACTGAAAACCCTCGACGGCGTGGTCGATGTGGTCGGCACCGGCGGTGACGGTGCGAACATCTTTAACGTGTCGACGGCTTCTTCGTTCGTCGTCGCGGCAGCCGGTTGCACTGTGGCCAAACACGGCAACCGCGCGGTCTCGGGTAAAAGCGGCAGCGCCGACTTGCTCGAAGCCGCCGGCATTTATCTGAACCTGACGCCGGTGCAGGTTGCGCGTTGCATCGACAACGTCGGCATCGGTTTCATGTTCGCTCAGACTCACCACAAAGCCATGAAGTATGCCGCCGGCCCGCGCCGCGATCTCGGCCTGCGTACGTTGTTCAACATGCTCGGCCCGCTTACGAATCCGGCCGGTGTTAAGCATCAGGTAGTGGGCGTGTTCAACAAGGCACTGTGCCGGCCATTGGCCGAAGTGTTGCAGCGTCTGGGCAGCAAGCACGTGCTGGTGGTGCATTCGAAGGACGGTCTGGACGAGTTCAGCCTCGCCGCGCCGACCTTTGTCGCCGAGCTGAAGAACAACGAAATCACTGAGTATTGGGTCGAGCCGGAAGATCTCGGCATGAAGAGCCAGAGTCTGCACGGTCTGTCGGTCGACGGCCCGGAAGCATCGCTGGCGCTGATCCGCGATGCCCTCGGCAAGCGCAAAACCGAGAACGGCCAGAAAGCCGCCGAAATGATTGTGCTCAACGCCGGTGCCGCGCTGTACGCCGCCGACGTGGCGAGCAGTTTGAAACAGGGCGTGGAGCTCGCGCACGACGCTTTGCACACCGGCCTCGCTCGGGAAAAACTCGAGGAGCTGGGTGCCTTTACCGCGGTATTCAGAGTGGAGAATGAGGGATGAGTGTACCGACGGTTCTGGAAAACATTCTGGCCCGCAAAGTTCAGGAAGTTGCCGAGCGTAGCGCCCGCGTCAGCCTGAGCGAGCTGGAAAGTCTGGCCAAGGCGGCCGATGCACCCCGCGGTTTCGCCAACGCGCTGCTGGCGCAAGCGAAGAAAAAGCAGCCAGCGGTGATTGCCGAAATCAAAAAGGCTTCACCGAGCAAAGGCGTGATCCGCGAGAACTTCGTTCCGGCCGACATCGCCAAAAGCTACGAGAAGGGCGGGGCGACCTGCCTGTCCGTGCTGACCGACATCGATTACTTCCAGGGCGCCGATGCTTATCTGCAACAGGCGCGTGCCGCGTGCAGCCTGCCGGTGATCCGCAAGGACTTCATGATCGATCCGTACCAGATCGTCGAAGCCCGCGCGTTGGGCGCCGACTGCGTGCTGTTGATCGTCTCCGCACTGGATGACGTGAAAATGGCCGAGCTGGCCGCTGTCGCCAAAAGCGTCGGTCTCGATGTGTTGGTTGAAGTGCACGACGGTGATGAGCTGGAGCGCGCGTTGAAAACCCTCGACACGCCGTTGGTCGGGGTCAACAACCGTAACCTGCACACCTTCGACGTCAGCCTCGAAGTGACGCTCGACCTGTTGCCGCGTATTCCGCGCGACCGGTTGGTGATCACCGAGAGCGGAATCCTCAACCGTGCCGATGTCGAGTTGATGGAAATCAGCGACGTGTATTCGTTCCTGGTCGGCGAAGCATTCATGCGCGCGGAAAACCCGGGCACTGAACTGCAGCGCCTGTTCTTCCCGGAGCGTGGCACCTCGATCAGCGGTTCGACCCTCGACTGATTGCCGTTAGACCGAGTCGACCCCTTCGCGAGCAAGCCCGCTCCCACATTTGGAATGCATTTCCCCTGTGGGAGCGGGCTTGCTCGCGAAAGGGCCTTCAAATTTCCCGAAGATTTTCGATCTGCCGGAGTTCTCCATGTCGCTGCCAACCCCCCTGACCATCGAAGCCGGCCTCCAGGCCGAACAAGACTTGCTGGCCTCGGTCTGCGCCGGCGACTCCGAATTCGGCCTTCTCTTCTGGCAACCCAGCGATCGCGCGTTGGTCATGCCACGCCGCCTCAATCGTCTGCCCGCATTCGACCACGCCTGCGAAGTCTCCGCCGCCGCCGGCTGGCCCGTCCTGCTGCGTGAAACCGGCGGCGAACCCGTCCCGCAATCCGCCGCCACCATCAACATCGCGTTGGTTTACGCACCACCGCGCAGCGAAGGCGACCTGAACCGCATCGAAACCGGTTACCACCGCCTCTGCGATCCGATCTGTCAGTTGCTCGATGAGTTGGGCGGCACGTCATCGTTAGGCGAAATCGACGGCGCATTCTGCGACGGCCGCTTCAACGTCAATCTCGGCGGTCGCAAAATGGTCGGCACCGCCCAGCGCTGGCGCCAGAGTCAGGGCGGACAGCGTCCGGTCGGTCTGGTGCACGGGGCGATGCTGATGGATGACGAGCGCGAATCGATGGTCGCGGCGGTCAATCGCTTCAACGAAGCGTGTGGCCTGGAGCAGCGGGTGAGGGCGCAAAGCCACATCGCTTTGCATGAAAAATTCAACGCGCCACAGGCCTTGGCGCGTCTCGATGAGCTGTTTCGTCTGATGCTGGCGCAGATGTACAGCGTCTGAGTTACGGGCTTAACGCGTACCGAAGACCACCATGGTTTTGCCTTTCACATCGACCAGGTTGCGTTCCTCAAGATCCTTGAGCACGCGACCGACCATCTCCCGTGAACAGCCGACAATCCGGCCGATTTCCTGACGCGTCACCTTGATCTGCATGCCGTCCGGGTGGGTCATTGCGTCTGGCTGTTTGCACAACTCCAGCAGGCAACGCGCTACGCGACCGGTCACGTCAAAGAACGCCAGATCGCCGACTTTGCGTGTGGTGTTGCGCAGACGTTGTGCGATTTGTCCGCTGAGGACGTAAAGAATGTCTGGATCCTGCTGCGATAATTCGCGGAACTTGGTGTAGCTGATTTCCGCGATCTCGCATTCAACCTTGGCGCGCACCCAGGCGCTGCGTTCTTGCTCCTGCCCGGCGTGTTCGAACAGACCCAGTTCACCGAAGAAATCCCCGGCGTTCAGGTAGGCGATGATCATTTCGCGACCGTCGTCATCTTCGATCAGGATCGTCACCGAACCCTTGATGATGAAATACAACGTATCGGAACGGTCGCCGGCGCAGATGATGTTGCTCTTGGCCGCATGACGACGGCGCTGACAATGCATCAGCAGCTTGTCGAGGTTCTTGATTTTGGGTGTGGGGGTAATAGCAACCATGGTTGTATCCCGAAAAGACTGCACGGTGATGTTTGGTTTTTTTATGAGGCGCTGAAGGCGGTCGCTGCACAGCTGGCATGGGCGCCAGCGAATTGGCGCCAGCTTAACAGACACTTCGTCGCAAATTCGAGAAATTACCTACGTCGTAGACGCATCCGTCCTAGGAACGACGCGCGCTGACGGCACAATGCCCGTGCTAAGCTGGCGACCCTTTTTTCTACAGTGGAGTCTTGGCGATGAAGGCACGCATCCAATGGGCTGGCGAAGCCATGTTCCTCGGCGAATCCGGCAGCGGTCATGTCGTGGTGATGGACGGACCGCCGGACGCCGGTGGTCGTAACCTGGGTGTTCGCCCGATGGAAATGCTCCTGCTCGGTGTGGGCGGTTGCAGCAATTTCGACGTGGTCAGCATTCTGAAGAAGTCGCGTCAGGCCGTGGAAAGCTGCGAAGCCTTTCTTGAAGCCGAACGCGCGACCGAAGATCCGAAAGTGTTCACCAAGATTCACATGCACTTCGTGGTCAAGGGCCGTGGCTTGAAAGAAGCCCAGGTCAAACGCGCGATCGAACTGTCCGCCGAGAAATATTGCTCGGCCTCGATCATGCTCGGCGCCGCTGGCGTGGCCATCACCCACGATTACGAAATCGTCGAACTCGGTTGAAGCGACATTCAACTATCATAAAAGCAGTGCAGACTCTGGCGATCCCCCGCTGACGTCTGCATAATGCGCCACTTTTTTCAGGGCAGTGATCGGTCAACCGACGGGTCATCCGCCTGAACAGATAACCAAAATCGCCATCGCGAAGAGGTGTTAACCGTCCTACGCAGGTGCGTTGTTCGCACTTGACGGGCATGCTTGATCACGCGGCTGCGCCGCATACATAGAGAGTTTTTAACGGTGAAAAGCAAACTCAAGCTCCACGGGTTCAATAACCTGACAAAGACCTTGAGCTTCAACATCTATGACATCTGCTACGCGGAAACCCCGCAAGACCAGCAGGCGTACGTCGAGTACATCAATAAAGAGTACAACGCGAAACGTCTGACGCAGATCCTCACGGAAGTTGTCGATATCATTGGTGCCAACATCCTGAACATCGCGAGTCAGGACTATGAACCCCAGGGCGCCAGCGTCACGATTCTGATCTCTGAAGAGCCGGTCACCCCGACCGACAGCCAGATCGAAGAATCGCCGGGCCCGTTGCCCGAAATTATCCTGGCCCACCTCGACAAGAGCCACATCACGGTGCACACCTATCCGGAAATTCATCCGGACGACGGTATTGCCACGTTCCGTGTGGACATCGACGTGTCGACGTGTGGTGTCATCTCACCGCTGAAAGCGCTCAATTTCCTCATTCACCAGTTCGATTCGGACATCGTGACTGTGGATTATCGTGTGCGCGGCTTCACCCGTGACGTTGAAGGCAACAAGCACTTCATCGACCACGAGATCAACTCGATCCAGAACTACCTCTCCGAAGACACTCGCGACGCGTACCAGATGACCGACGTGAACGTGTACCAGGAAAACCTGTTCCACACCAAAATGCTGCTGAAGAACTTCGAACTGGATAACTACCTGTTCGGCGACGCGACCAGCAGCCTGTCCTCCGAGCAGCGTGCTCAGGTGACCGACCGGGTGAAACACGAAATGCTGGAAATCTTCTACGCGCGCAACATGCCGACCTAAGATTCCCGCACACAAAAAAAGGCGACCTCTCGGTCGCCTTTTTCATGTCTGCCATAACCCCCTTGTAGGAGCAAAGCTTGCTCGCGAAGAGGCCCAACGCAGCAACACACAATCACACTTCAAATCCGATAAGTACTCTTGGTCATCACCTTAGCCAAAATACTCATCCCGAACTTCACCGGCGCCGGAAAACGAAACCCTCCAGCCTCCAGCGCACTCTCCGCATGATGCTCTTCATCAATACGCATCTGCTCCAGAATCGCCCGGGACTTCTCGTCCTCCGCCGGCAATTGCTCCAGATGTTCATTCAAGTGTTTACACACCTGGTGCTCCGTCGCCGCCACAAAGCCCAGACTCACTTTGTCGCTGATCAACCCGGCCACCGCACCAATCCCGAACGACATCCCGTAAAACAGCGGATTGAGCACACTGGTATGGCTGCCCAACTGGTGAATGCGCTGTTCGCACCAGACCAGATGATCAATCTCTTCTTCAGCCGCGTGCTCCATGGCTGCGCGCACTTGCGGCAGCTTGGCGGTCAATGCTTGCCCTTGATACAACGCCTGGGCGCAGACTTCACCGGTGTGGTTGATGCGCATCAGACCGGCGACGTGGCGGGTGTCCTCGTCGCTCATCTGCGTGTCCGGCTGCAAGATCGCTGGCGACGGACGGTACGGCTGGCCACTGGAGGGCAGCAGGGTACGCATCGCGGCATCGGCTTGCAGCAGAAGACGGTCAATCGGCGAGTAGTGACGTTGGGTAGTCATGCTGACCTCCGGGAAGAATCTCGGCGGTCAGTTTAACCGAATCGGCCGGGGAAGGTTTGCGCTGGGTCATTCGGCACGCTGGATGCGCTTTATGTGCTGGATGTACTGGGGGGCTTTATGTAGGAGCTGCCGAAGGCTGCGATCTTTTGATCTTGTTTTTGCTACCTCGAAGATCAAAAGATCGCAGCCTTCGGCAGCTCCTACAGGTGACAAGCCGCAGGCCTGGTCGGTGAATCTTAGCCCGGCGGCCAGTTCATCTGGCGCTGACCAAGTACATGCATATGAATGTGGTAAACCGTCTGACCACCTTTTTCATTGCAATTCATCACCACGCGGAAGCCGTCCTCGCAACCCAGTTCCAGTGCCAGACGCTGCGCAGTGAACAGGATATGCCCGGCCAAAGCCTTGTCGTCTTCGGTCAGGTCATTGAGGGTGCGCACCGGTTTCTTCGGGATCACCAGAAAATGCACCGGTGCCTGAGGGGCGATGTCGTGGAAGGCCAGAACCTGGTCGTCCTCGTAAATGATCTTGGCCGGGATTTCCCGGTTGATGATCTTGGTGAACAGAGTATCCACTACTGTTTTCTCCGTTGTTTGGGCTGAATCGAGTGTACCGCGTTGAATCATGCTGCTTCAGCGCGGGCAGTAAGCTTTGTTAACCATGCCGACAATCGTGCGGTTAAGCCAGCGCGAACCCAGTCGCGGCAGGAACGCGAACCAGCGGTTGCGGCGCCCCGGAATGATGATCGCGCGGTTCTTGTCGAGGGCGCGCACGGTGTACAGCGCGACTTCCTCGGGGCTCATCAGCACGTTGCTGGCGTTGAGCTTTTCCGTGTTCAGCTGTGCGGTACGGAAGAAGGCAGTACGCGTCGGGCCGGGGCAGAGCACCGAGACCTTGACCGCGCACTTCTTCAGCTCGACCCGCAACGCTTCGGAAAAGTGCAGCACATAAGCCTTGCTGGCGAAGTAAGTGCTCATCCACGGGCCGGGATTGAACGCCGCCACCGAAGCGACGTTGAGAATCTGCCCGCCACCTTGCAGCGCCATGCTGTTGCCGATCGCGTGGCAGAGGCGGGTGAGGGCGAGGATGTTCACCTCGATCAGATCCTGCTCGGTCATCCAGTCCTGCGCGAGGAACGGGCCGCAGGTGCCGATACCGGCGCAGTTCACCAGCAAATCAATCTGCCGATCGCCTTCTTCCAGTTCCAGCAGAAAACCGGACAAGCGCAACGGCTCACCGAGATCGCAGGCACGGAACAACACTTCGACGCCGAAGCGCTGGGTCAATTCGATCGCAATGCTTTCCAGCTGATCACGCTGTCGAGCCACCAGAATCAGGCTGCGGCCGCGCCGGGCCAGAGCTTCGGCCATGGCCAGGCCGATGCCGCTGGAGGCGCCGGTGATCAGAGCGTAACGGGTCATGCAATTCTCCATCGCAACAGCTCCGCGCCGGCGACGCGGGTGTCACGGCGGGGAGCGCTGTTCATTCTTTCGCAGAGTCTACAGGGGCCTGCGCCGGTTCGGCTGCCTCGTCGGTGGAATTCGCTGCGGGTTCGACCTCGACGTCGATTTCATCGGTGGTCACTGAACCGCTTTGGTAGCTGCTTTCCAGGTTGCTTTCATATTCGTCCTGGACGGCCGAGAACCCGCCGAATATTCCACCGACAAAGATCAGCGCGAAGAACACGATCCACAACGAGCACAGGACTTTAACCGCGGTACTGTTCGGTGGCGGCGGCGGGCCGTAGCGGTTGGCGCCGGTATTGCCCGGCACGACCATGATCACCAGCGGGAAGAAACTGCCCACCACCGGCACCAGGTTGAGCAACCAAAGCCAGCCCGACCAGCCGATATCGTGCAGGCGTTGAACGCTGAACAGAATGCTGATGATGAAAAAGCCGAGGAACAAAAAGAAGGCGAGAATCCCGCCGATGATCAAGCCAGTGGTCGATTCGCCGCTGACCAGCCCCAAGGCGATCAGTGCGAACACACCCACGATCGGTAGCGTCACCAAGCCGAGCACCATTGTCCAGGCGAGAAAACGCAGACGACCGATCCGGCCTTCGACCCCAAACGGCTTGAGCGTTGCGAAGGCCGGCAGGCTTTCGCCGACGCTGGCACGTGGCGGTGCATAAGGAGAATCAGGTTCGGCCACGGCGGGGGCATGCTCGTGGACGTCATTGAGGTTCAGCTCGATGGCGGTTTCATTTTCAATGCGCGCATCAATCCCGGTTTTGTTCAGCGCTTGCAGGTACGTCTGCGCATCGCTGTGGGAAAGATCACGTTTGAGGGCGACGACGCTGCCATTGAAGAGGCGCTCAATGGCGGCCACATCGCTTTTGAATAGATTCGCCAGATTGAGTTTGGCGGTCGTGATATCGACACCGGGCTGTAGAGCACCGTCGAAAACGATCTTGTAACGGGGGTCGCTCATGGCCGAGGCATCCTTGTCGCGAATGATTGAGGTCAGCAGTGTAAGGCCAGTCAACGGGCGACTGGCCTGTTTTTATTGGCGAGGCCAGCGTTTTGGTAACTGTGCCGCGCGCTCCTGCGCCTGACGATACTCGGCGTCGAGTCGTGCGATCAACTGATCGACACTCGGCAGGTCATCGATCTGCCCGACACCTTGACCGGCAGACCATACGGTCTTCCAGGCCTTGGCCTCGTCATTGATCGGCTTGAGCTTGTCGCCAAAATTCACTTCGCCCTTGCCTTGCAGGGCAGCCGTATCGAAACCGGCGGCTTGCAGGCTCTGGCGCATGAAGCTGGCCGGAACCCCTGACACCGCTGGAGTATGAATGATGTCCGCAGCCTTGGCTGTCAGGAGCATCTCCTTGTAAGCGTCAGGCGCATGACTTTCAGTGGTGCCGATAAATCGCGTACCGAAGTAGGCCAAATCCGCGCCGAGCAGCTGTGCGGCGAGAATCTCATGGCCGTGGTTCAAACATCCTGCAAGCAATAGCGTCTTGTCGAAGAACTCACGGATCTCGGCGATCAGCGCAAACGGACTCCAGGTACCGGCATGGCCCCCGGCGCCGGCGGCGACCGCGATCAAACCATCGACCCCGGCCTCGGCCGCTTTCTCGGCATGCCGGCGCGTGGTGACGTCATGGAAGACCAGGCCACCATAACTGTGTACCGCGTCGACCAACTCCTTCACCGCGCCGAGGCTGGTGATGACGATCGGCACTTTGTGTTCGACGCAGATGTTCAGATCCGCCTGCAAGCGCGGATTGCTGTTGTGTACGATCAGGTTCACTGCGTAGGGCGCGGGGTTCTCCAGTGTCGCAAGGCCCGCTTCGATCTGTTCCAGCCACGCTTTGAAGCCGCTGCTTTCGCGTTGGTTCAACGCGGGGAAACTGCCGACTACGCCATTACGGCAGCAGGCGAGCACCAACTCAGGGTTGGAAATCAGAAACATCGGCGCCGCCACTACGGGCAGACGCAGACGTTGTTCGAGCAAAGCGGGCAGCGACATGATGAATACCCCAAAGATCTGTTCTTGTTGAAGTTAGAACGGCTTGACCACGACGAGAATTACAATAGCCAGCAATATCAGAACCGGCACTTCATTGAACCAGCGATAAAAGACATGGCTGCGGGTGTTTTCGCCACGGGCAAAACGTTTTACCTGCGCGCCGCACATGTGGTGGTAGCCGATCAGCAAAACGACCAGAGTCAGTTTGGCGTGAATCCAGCCGCCCATACTGAAGATGCTCGGATTGAGGTAGATCAGCCAGCCGCCGAAGATCAGCGTGGCAATCATCGCCGGGCCCATGATGCCGCGGTACAACTTGCGCTCCATGACGCTGAAGCGTTCTTTGCTGATCGTGTCTTCGCTTTGCGTGTGATACACGAACAGTCGCGGCAAGTAGAAGAGTCCGGCAAACCAGCAAACGACGCTGACAATGTGAAAAGCTTTTATCCATAAATAGAGCATTTTTAGTTATTCCAGGTTCACGGTACCCGGATAGTAGAGGCTTGAGCGTCCGCACGTCACCTTGACGGTTGTCGCAGGGCCGCGCGGCCCCTATTATCGACGGCTTTCCAGTGGGTTCTTTGAGGGCAGGTTATGGTCAAGGTCGGTATCGTCGGCGGCACGGGTTACACCGGTGTCGAATTGCTGCGTCTGTTGGCACAGCATCCGCAGGCAGAAGTGGTTGTGATCACTTCCCGATCCGAGGCCGGTCTGGCCGTGGCTGATATGTACCCGAACCTGCGCGGTCACTACGACGGCCTGGCCTTCAGCGTGCCGGACATCAAAACCCTCGGCGCTTGCGACGTGGTGTTCTTCGCCACGCCGCACGGTGTGGCTCACGCACTGGCGGGCGAACTGCTGGCAGCGGGCACCAAGGTCATCGACCTGTCGGCGGACTTCCGTCTGCAAGACGCGGAAGAGTGGGCCAAGTGGTACGGCCAGCCGCACGGCGCGCCTGAACTGCTGGACGAAGCGGTTTACGGTCTGCCGGAAGTCAATCGCGAGCAGATCAAGAAAGCTCGTCTGATCGCGGTGCCGGGTTGCTATCCGACTGCGACGCAGCTGGGTTTCCTGCCTTTGCTTGAAGCCGGTCTGGCCAACACATCGATGCTGATCGCCGACTGCAAATCCGGTGTCAGCGGCGCCGGTCGCGGTGCGGCTGTAGGCTCGTTGTACTCCGAGACGTCGGAAAGCATGAAGGCCTATGCGGTGAAAGGTCACCGTCACCTGCCGGAAATTCGCCAGGGTCTGCGTCGCGCAGCGGGCAAGGACGTGGGGCTGACCTTCGTTCCGCACCTGACGCCGATGATTCGTGGTATTCACTCCACGCTCTACGCGACCGTGGTTGATCGTTCGGTGGATCTGCAGGCGCTGTTCGAAAAGCGTTATGCCAACGAACCGTTCGTCGACGTGATGCCAGCCGGTAGTCATCCGGAAACCCGCAGCGTGCGTGGCGCCAATGTCTGCCGCATCGCAGTGCACCGTCCACAGGATGGCGATCTGGTGGTGGTGTTGTCGGTGATCGACAACCTGGTCAAAGGCGCGTCGGGCCAAGCGGTGCAGAACATGAACATCCTGTTCGGTCTGGACGAGCGCTTCGGTCTGTCTCATGCCGGTATGCTGCCGTAACACTTTAAGCCGCGCAGCAAAAAGGCCCGTCAAACGGGCCTTTTTGCATTCTGAACAGCTCATCGGGTTTATTGATATACCGTAACAATAGTTGACCGATTTTCTAGGAGAAGCGGATAATGCGCGTCATCACGCATTATGGCGGCGTAACGCCGGGAGATAGTCAGCATGAGCGTCGAATCCTTCACCCCCACGGCTTTGCAATTCACCCACGGTGCCGCGCACAAGGTGAAGAGCCTGGTCGATGAAGAGGGGAATGATCGCTTGAAGCTGCGCGTATTCGTTACGGGCGGCGGTTGTTCAGGGTTTCAATACGGTTTCACCTTCGATGAAGACGTGGCCGAGGACGACACCATCGTCGAGCGCGAAGGCGTGAGTCTGGTGGTTGATCCGATGAGCTTCCAGTACCTGGCCGGTGCTGAAGTGGATTACCAGGAAGGTCTGGAAGGTTCGCGCTTCGTGATCAAGAACCCGAACGCCACCACGACCTGTGGTTGCGGTTCTTCGTTCTCGATCTGACGCCTCTTCGTTTCAGATAACAAAACGCCGCAGAGCCTTTCGGTTCTGCGGCGTTTTGCTGTGTGCGGTTTGATCAGGCCGGGTAGATGGCGCCCAAGACGCGAAGACCGCGAGCGCCGGTGACGCTCGGGCGGTTGGCGGCGATGCCTTCGAGGCAGCAATGAGCGAGCCAGGCGAAGGCCATGGCTTCGACCCAGTCCGGATCGACGCCGTGAGTGGCAGTGCTGGCTACGGTTGCGTTAGGCAGCAGGGCGGCCAAGCGCTTCATCAATGTGGCGTTATGCGCGCCGCCGCCACAGACCAACAACTCTTGGGTGTCGGACTGAGCGCTTTGCAGCGACTCGATGATGGTCAGCGCAGTCAGTTCAAGCAGCGTGGCCTGCACGTTTTCCGCAGCGAAGGCCGGCAACCGTGACAAGTGTTGCTCCAGCCAAGGCAGGTTGAACACTTCGCGACCGGTGCTTTTCGGGCCTTTGGTGACGAAGAATGGATCGCTGAGCAGCGCCTGCAACAGGGTTGGCTCAACAGCCCCTGATCTCGCCCAGTCGCCATTACGGTCGTAGTTTTCACCGCGCTGCTGCTGAATCCAGGCGTCCATCAGAACATTCCCAGGGCCACAGTCGAAACCGGCTACAGGCTTGGTCGGCTCTATCAGACTGAGATTGCTGAAACCGCCGACATTCAAGACTGCCTGGTTACCGGTACGCTCTTCGAACAAAGCTTCATGGAAGGCCGGAACCAGCGGCGCACCCTGGCCGCCGGCAGCGACATCGCGGCTGCGGAAGTCGCTGACCACGGTAATGCCGGTCAACTCGGTGAGCAGGGCAGGGTTGCCGATCTGCACCGTGAAGCCGCGCGCCGGTTCGTGGCGAATGGTCTGGCCGTGGCTGCCGATCGCACGAATGGCTTCGGGTTTGAGTTGCTGCAGGTCGAGGAGGGTATGAATACCCTGCGCGGCGAGCTTCACCCAGTGTTGCTGGGCAATCGCCGAACGGGCGATTTCGTCGGGGCCGCTGGCGCACAAGCCAAGCAGCTCGGCGCGCAGGGATTCAGGCATGGGAATGTAGTGCGTGGCGATCAGTTTGATCGCCGAGGTCTGCTCAATCAGAGCAATGTCCAGACCGTCGAGGCTGGTTCCGGACATCACACCGATATAAAGGGCCATGGCTTAACGCTTGCTCGAAGCCAGCATGGTGGCCTTCTCTTGATCCATGCGCGCCATCAGCGGTTGGCTCTGCGCGAGGAAGCGAGCACGCTCGGCTTTGGCGATGGGGTCAGCCATTGGCAGCTTCTGGCCCAGCGGATCGACGTGGACGCCGTTGACCTGGAACTCATAGTGCAAGTGCGGGCCAGTGGACAGGCCGGTGGTGCCGATATAGCCGATCACCTGGCCCTGCTTGACGGTACCGCCGGTTTTCACGCCCTTAGCGAAGCCTTGCATGTGGCCGTAAAGGGTACGGTAAGTGTTGCCGTGCTGGATGATCACGGTGTTGCCGTAACCGCCGCGGCGGCCGGCCAGCAGTACTTTACCGTCGCCGGCAGCCTTGATAGGCGTGCCGCGTGGTGCTGCGTAGTCGACGCCTTTGTGGGCGCGGATCTTGTTGAGGATCGGGTGTTTGCGGCCCATGGAGAACTTCGAGCTGATACGGGCGAAGTCCACCGGCGTACGGATGAACGCCTTGCGCATGCTGTTGCCGTCAGCGGTGTAGTAGCTGCTGTTGCCTTGTTTGTTGGTGTAACGCACGGCGGTGTAGGTCTTGCCGCGGTTGGTAAAGCGTGCTGAGAGGATCGGGCCAGTGCCGACGGCTTTGCCGTTGACCACTTTTTGCTCATAGATCACGTCGAATTCGTCGCCCTGACGGATGTCCTGAGCGAAGTCGACGTCGTAACCAAACACGCTGGCCATGTCCATGGTCATGCTGTGCGAGAGGCCAGCGCGGGCGGCGGACTGGGACAGCGAGCTGTTGATCACGCCGTGTACGTAAGCGGTGCGTACGGTTGGTTTAGTGGTAACCCGATTGAAGGCATAACCCTTGTCATTCCTGGTCAGGGTAATGGTTTCGACGTCGCTGACCTTGCTGTGCAGGCTGGTCAGTTGGCCTTCCGGGTTCAATTCGAATTCGAGCTTCTGGCCGTGCTTAAGTTGGCTGAACTGTTTGGCTTGTTTATCGCTGGCCAATACTTCGTGAACGGAAGCGGCGGGCAGACCGACCTTTTCAAACAAAGTGGACAGCGTATCACCCTTGGCGACGACGACTTCGCGATGGCTGGCAGCCTTGGCTTTCTCTGCAGCCGGGGCAGGTGCCGGCTCGGTTTCAGCGGTTTGCGGAGCGTTTTCGTCAGTGTTTTCGATTTGTGCAAATGGCGAGCTGACAGGCTCATTTGTGGCTTGAGCGGCGTCAGCAGCGTCTTGATCTTGTGTCAGTTGTTCAGCAGGACTTTCCAGTTCAAGACTCAGGGTCGTCTTTTTGGCTTCAACATCACTGGAAGGGAATACCAGGAGCGCCAGACTGAGAAGGGCAGCGATTCCACTTGCAGCGAGCAGGTGGGTCTTCGGGTAAAGCGGAGGCGCTTTAGACGGTTCTGTGGTCATAAGTAGTTTTGACTTTGAAATATGATGAATTGGAAAAGATGAATGACATGATGAAGATGAAATAACTGTATAAAATATAACCAAATCATCTCTTAAGCAAGTCTACAGACAGCGCGTTTGTGGATTGGTGTCCGTGCGCCGGGCAAAACTTGTAATTGGTGCACGATCTTGTATGGTTGGTTCCCTTTGAATCTGAGCCTTGCGGGTCTGTTATGAAGTCGGTTGAAGAGCAGCTAGCGCTGATTAAACGTGGTGCGGAAGAACTATTGGTCGAGTCCGAGCTGATCGAGAAGCTCAAGCGCGGCCAACCGCTGCGTATCAAGGCTGGTTTCGATCCGACCGCTCCGGATCTGCACTTGGGTCACACGGTGCTTATTAATAAGCTGCGCCAGTTCCAGGAGCTGGGGCATCAAGTGATCTTCCTTATCGGTGACTTCACCGGGATGATCGGTGATCCGAGCGGCAAGAGCGCCACGCGCCCACCGTTGACCCGTGAGCAAGTCCTGGAAAACGCCGAGACTTATAAGACTCAGGTGTTCAAGATTCTCGATCCGGCGAAAACTGAAGTTGCCTTCAACTCCACTTGGATGGACCAGATGGGGCCGGCGGACTTCATCCGTCTGACTTCGCAGTACACCGTTGCTCGCATGCTTGAGCGCGATGACTTCGACAAGCGCTACACCACCAATCAACCGATCGCTATTCACGAGTTCCTCTATCCGCTGGTTCAGGGTTACGACTCGGTGGCCTTGCGTGCGGACGTTGAGTTGGGCGGCACCGATCAGAAGTTCAACTTGCTGATGGGGCGCGAGCTTCAGCGTGGTTACGGTCAGGAAGCTCAATGCATTCTGACCATGCCGCTGCTTGAAGGACTGGATGGCGTGAAGAAGATGTCCAAGTCGTTGGGCAACTACGTCGGCATTCAGGAGGCGCCGGGCGTCATGTACAGCAAACTGGTTTCGATCCCGGATGCATTGATGTGGCGTTACTTCGAGCTGCTTAGCTTCCGCTCGATGGACGAGATCAATGCGCTGCGTGCTGAGGTAGAAGCAGGCGCCAATCCGCGTGACGTCAAAATCAAGCTGGCTGAAGAAATCGTTGCGCGCTTCCATGGTGAAGAGGCTGCGGCCAATGCTCATCGCGCGGCAGGCAACCGTATGAAGGATGGAGAGCTGCCAGATGATCTGCCGGAGATTGAACTGACTTCTGCTGAAGACATGCCGATCGCCGCTGTCCTTAATAAGGCAGGCCTGGTGAAGAACTCTGCAGCGGCGCGCGACCTGTTGGCGTCCGGTGGTGTGCGTGTTGATGGTGAGGTGGTTGATCGCTCCTTTATATATGTACTGGGTGCGACTCACGTTTGCCAGGCAGGCAAGAAGGCATTTGCACGGATTACGCTGAAATCCGAGTAAAGCTGCAAATAGGGGTTGACGGCGAATTCTAGATGTCTATAATTCGCCCACTTCCGGCGCAGTTGAAACGGAAAACTCTTTGAGATTCAATGAGTTACGAAGTTTTCGGCAGCAGGTTGCTTCAGTTCATCGAAGCCAAAAGGAAGTTGAAAAAGAGGTGTTGACAGCAGCGTGTAACGCTGTAGAATTCGCCTCCCGCTGACGAGAGATCTGAAGCGCAAGTGGTTGAAGTTGTTGAAGAATT
>NZ_CACSJY010000038.1:0-61150 GCF_902706155.1 Pseudomonas sp. 18058 | reverse complement strand
TCATCGAAACAAGGGCAAGGCCACCACTGAAGCGCTGGTGATTTTGTCACGTAAACTCGCGCGTATTGCATACGCGCTGCTGAAGAGCGAGAAAGCATACGTCAGCAAAACTGCCTAAAAAACGTTGTTCGCAACCATAGAATCTCCCACAGTTTGACTGCGTTGGCCAGAGGTAACGGGCTAGTCGGATTACTGTAGGAGCTGCCGAAGGCTGCGATCTTTTGATGTTGATCTTAAAAACAGATCAAAAGATCGCAGCCTTCGGCAGCTCCTACATGATCCTTGGGCATACCGGCTAGACTCATGCCATCGCGGCTCTCTCGCAGCAGGTGAAACGGGATGATCGGATTACAGAGGTGCCGGAGTCCGTTATGGGCCTGGCTCACGTTGGTAGCGATCAGCCTGACGTTGATCTCAGGCTGCTCGAGCCGAAAGCACTATCCGCCATCAGGCGTCGGCGACAGTTGTTACGCCAAGGCATTACCAACGGTCGGCGAGGGCGGTCTCGCGTGGGGCTCCAGCCTGAACATGGCTCGCCAAAAATCCTTGAACAACTGCATCCGCTATGCCGGTCGTTCCGGTGGCACGCCGAACACCTGTCAGGTGGTGTTAGCCAAATGCAAGTAATCCCGGCCCACTTTTGCGCAGTGGGCCAGGCGGCAAATTACAGGCAGCTTTGCACAGTGTCCAAGTGCTTCCTGGATATCCAGCGATAGGTCGATGCGTAATATTTCGCCACCGAACCGGACGCATCAGGCTGAATATCAACGAAGTATGCCGAGCCCGTTGTGGCGACCGTAATCGCGCCTTTCTTGCCCGGTTCCTGAGTGGCCCCGGATCGGCCCTCGAACACCGAAAGGTTCTCCCAGCCATGCTGTACGCAGTCGGCAATCACCTTGACGGCTTTTTTCGAATGCAGCACTTGGCGCGGTTCTTCCTGGCGCAGTTCATTCATCGAGGGTGCCGCACAGCCTGCCAGTGACGCCAGCGTCAACACCCATAGGGCTGCCTTCATATGTTCTTCTCCCTGAATAATGGGGCTTTCTCCAGGCGCGACATACGGGATGCCGCGTCTGGAGAAAGCTTTGCGATGCCGCTCTCAGGCGCTCGTCTTACTGTTTTGCCTCGTCCTTCATTTTTTCAGCGATTTTTGCATCGACCGCCGCGCGGATCTGATCAACGCTGAAGCTCGCCGGTTTCTGGCTAGGCGGGTAATCGACGAAGGTCTGCAGGAACGCTGCGGACTTGCCGACGGCCATTTCGGTCAGATAAACGTTTTTGGTCGTCCAGTCGTAGTACTGGTCGGAAACGATATCGGCACGTTCATACGGGTCCATGCGCAGGTTGAAGATTTTCGGTACGCGCAGGCACACGAACGGTTCGCTCCAGACCTTGAAGCCGCCCGGTGCGCGTTGTTCGCAGAACACGGCTTTCCAGTTGCCGAAACGCATCGACACCAGCACGCCATCGTCGTTGAAGTAGTAGAACTCCTTGCGCTCACCTTTAGGGCTCTGGCCGGTCAGGTACGGCAGTTGGTTGTAGCCATCCAGATGCACTTTGAAATTGGTGCCACCGGAAGTCGGCGCCCAGCCTTTGAGTAGCTTGTTGGTGACATCGGTGTCACCCGCAGCGGCGAGCAGTGTCGGGAACCAGTCCAGACCCGAGAACAGCTCGTTGGACACTTCACCCGGTTTGATCTTGCCTGGCCAGCGAACCATTGCTGGCACACGGTAAGCACCTTCCCAGTTGGAGTTCTTTTCGTTGCGGAACGGTGTGGTTGCCGCATCGGGCCACGACCACTGGTTCGGGCCGTTGTCGGTGGTGTAAACCACGATGGTGTTATCGGTGATTTTCAGGTCATCGAGGGTTTTCAGCAGTTTACCGACGTCACCGTCGTGCTCGATCATGCCGTCGGCGTAATCGTTGCCCGGCATGCCGCTTTGGCCCTGCATTGAGTCACGTATGTGCGTAAACGCGTGCATGCGGGTGGTGTTCATCCAGACAAAAAACGGTTTGTCCGCTTTCGCCTGTTTCTCGATGAAAGCCTGTGCGGCGGCGGTGGTTTCGTCGTCGATGGTTTCCATGCGTTTTTTAGTCAACGCACCGGTGTCTTCGATTTTGCCATCGGCAAAGCTGTGAATGACGCCGCGAGGGGAGGTGGCTTTGACGAACTCCGGGTCATCCTTCGGCCAGTACGGACGCTCAGGTTCTTCTTCGGCATTGAGGTGATACAGGTTGCCAAAGAACTCGTCGAAACCGTGGTTGGTCGGCAGGTATTCATCCTTGTCGCCCAAGTGGTTCTTGCCGAACTGACCGGTCGCATAACCCTGGGATTTGAGCGCCTGAGCGATGGTGATATCGCGTTTTTGCAGGCCGACCGGTGCGCCGGGGATGCCGACTTTCGACAGGCCGGTACGCAGTGGCGTCTGGCCAGTGATGAAAGAAGATCGACCTGCCGTGCAGCTGTTCTCCGCGTAGTAATCGGTGAACATCATGCCTTCTTTGGCAATCCGGTCGATGTTTGGCGTTTTGTAACCCACCACGCCCATTGAATAGGCGCTGATATTGGTCTGGCCGATGTCGTCACCAAAAATCACCAATATGTTGGGTTTCTCCGCAGCCATGGCCGAGGCTGAGATGACCGACGCTGCAACTAACGCAAACGTAGGTAACCACTTACTTAAATCAGTCATACCTACAACTCCTTTAGACAGGTAGTCCTTACGGACTTATGACGTGCCATCACTTTGCCCTCGTGCAAACTTTACGGAATGCCCGTTTCACCTTAGATGGCGTGGGTGTTTTCGCCTCCAGTGCGCGTGTCTAAATATGACATTTGCCCTCTGACGAACCTCTGAAATCAAACCAAGTACTTGATGTCACGACAATTAACGCAGCCAATTAAGTTGCGACTTTTCTGACAGATAAAACTTCTCATCGACGCTTAACGTGCATTGATAATCCAGTCAGCGGCACGTTCGGCAATCATGATCGAGGCTGCATTGGTGTTACCGCCCACCAGGGTCGGCATGATCGATGCGTCAACGACGCGGAGCCCTTCGATCCCGTGCACGCGTAACTGACTGTCGACCACGGCGAGTTCATCGTTGCCCATCTTGCAGGTGCCGACCGGGTGGTAGATGGAGTCTGCACGCTGGCGCAGTAACTGGATCAGTTGCTCGTCCCCGTACAAGCCTTCGCTGAGCACATCTTTCAGACCGAAACGTGCCATGGGCGCTTGCTGGATGATCTCGCGGGCCATGCGGTATCCCGTCAGCAATGTCTCGACGTCATCGTCATGGCCTAGAAGATTTGGGTCGATGCGAGGCGGGGCGGTAGGGTCAATCGACTGCAAACCGACGCTGCCTCTGCTTTTTGGGCGCAGCACGCAGACGTGACAACTGAAACCGTGCCCCCAGTGCAATTTGCGGTTGTGGTCGTCGATCATCGCGATCACTGAATGCAACTGGATGTCCGGACGCGTCAGGCTGCTGTCGGTTTTCAGAAAAGCACCGCCTTCAGCGAAGTTGCTGATGAACGGCCCCCGACGATGCCTGACGTAATCAAGCCAGGCCTTGCCCATGTTGATGCCGCCGCTTACAGAGATGCCCATCAATGACGTATCGGGGCTTTTGTACTGGAGCACGACATCCGGATGATCCTGCAGATTCTGGCCGACCCCCGTAAGTTCGTGCAGAACCGCGATGCCTTGAGGTTTGAGCTCCTCTTGCGGGCCAATCCCCGACAGCATCAGCAACTGCGGGCTGCCAAAGGCGCCGGCACTGAGCAGAACCTCGCGCCGGGCCTTGATGGTTTGCCGGTCACCGTTGCGGCAAAGCGTGACACCGACGGCTTTTTTGTCCTCTAGCACAATGCGCTCGGCGACCGCCGACGTCAGCACGGTGAGGTTTTTGCGCGTGTGTCGAATCGGTTTGAGAAACGCGGTGGCCGTGCTCCAGCGTCGACCCTCGCGGATCGTCACGTCGTACTGGCCGATGCCTTCCTGATCGACACCGTTGAAATCCGCGTTGTAGCGGTGCCCGGCCATCTGACCCGCGTCGATAAAGGCCTGAGTCGCTGGATGTATCGGGTTTTTGCCGACGTACAGCTCACCGAGCGCGCCGTGCAGATCGCAGGCACCGCGGTAGTTCATCTCGCTCTTGCGAAAGTACGGCAGCACCTCAGCAAACGACCAGCCCGGATTGCCCTGCGCCTGCCAATCGTCAAAGTCCGTGTGATGGCCACGAATATAAATCATGCCGTTGATCGAACTGCTACCGCCCAGCGTCTTGCCCCGTGGTTGATAGCCGTAACGCCCTTTCAAGCCTGGCTGCGCAACGGTCTTGAACGCCCAATTGACATGCCGCGTCGGCACTATCGCTGCGACGCCCACCGGTGCGTGGATCAGTGGTGAGCGGTCTTCAGGCCCTGACTCCAGCAAACACACCGTGACGTGCGGGTCTGCACTCAGGCGATTGGCCAGAACGCAACCGGCTGAGCCGGCACCGATGATTACGTAATCGAATTCCATTACAGAGCAATCCCGAGCGAGTGAGCAGTGGCAGCGTCGCGATGACGCAGCGGTAAGTACCCCGGGTTGATTGTTGGCTTGTAGGACAAGAAAATTATTGATCTCTCATGACATTTATTTGATATTTGGTGACATGACTTCATTAATAAGAACAACCTCGTTCACCGGTTTTCGGCAAGTCACCAGCCAGCTCGGCGGCGATGCAGACCGCATGCTCGAACGCTTTCGGATCAATCCGCAGTTGCTGGAGGACGAAGAGGCGCGCGTGCCTTTACGCTCTTTGGTGGGCCTGCTGGAGTTTGCCGCGCGCGAGCTGAACTGCGCCGATTTCGGCCTGCGCATGGCCGAATATCAGGATTTGCACGTACTCGGGCCGATAGCAGTGATCGCCCGAACCTGCGCCACGGCGGGGGAGGCGCTGGCGCAAATCATCCGCTTCATCGGTTACCACAGCCCGGGCATTCAGCTCGATCTGGATCACAGCGAGGCCGGCTCTCCACGACTGGTCATCGACATCCGGCTCTCGGGCCCGGCTCCCCGCCGGCAAATGATCGAACTGGCGATGGGCGTGGCGCATAACGGTATGAAGCTGCTGTATGGCGACCATTTCGTCGCGCAGTCGGTACTTTTTTCCAGCACACATTTGACTGGCAAAACCTACCGGCGCTATTTCAAAACGACGGTGCAAACCGGCCAGCCCTGTAATGCGCTGGTGTTAAGCAATGAGCAACTGAATCAGCCGATCGAACAGCAGGCGCCTTATCTGCATCAGGCGCTTGAGCAGTATTTCGATCAGTTCGATTTGCAGGCCACCTCGGACGTGGTCAAGCAGGTGGAACGTCTGGTGCTGCGCATGATGCCGATCCAGCGTTGCCGCTTGCCTTTGATCGCAGAGCAACTCGGGATGCACGTGCGTATGTTGCAGCGAAGGTTGGCCGAGCAGGGTCGCAGTTTCGATGACGTTGTCGAGACACTCCGTAAAGAGCGCAGCGAACACTATCTGGGGCAGAGGCACATGCCGATGTCGCAGGTCGCCGGGCTTCTCGGCTACAGCGAGCAAAGCGTGTTCAATCGCGCGTGTCAGCGTTGGTTTGCGATGTCGCCGGGGGCGATGCGGCGCCAGTTGCTGGGCTAAGACACAATCATTGACGCTATCAATAACAACCATTAACCCAATGAAGTTCTCATATTGATCGCGCGGCGTAAGATCAGCTCCATACCCAACCACTGCACCACGGAGCTCACACCATGAAACGCCAAACCCTGCTCGGCATTGCTTTCTCGATCTTCGCCCTGAACGCTTTTGCTGCGACTGAAACCGATCCGCTGTTCAGTGACGCGGTTGCCGCAACGGAAACCGACCGGTTGTTCAGCGACTCGGTTGCCGCGAACGAAACCGATCCTCTGTTCAGTGACGCCGTTGCCGCCGACGGTTCGGATCGACTGAAGGGCAATCTGGTTGCCGAGGGTGGCGCCGACCGTCTGCTCGAACGCCGTAACGCCTGAATGCGCAGTTTTACCGCAAGCCTTAATGAAAAAGCCCGGCTTGATCAGCCGGGTTTTTTTTCATCTGCCGTTTGGTCAGGCGATATTCAATGCCCTGAGCGTCACCAGTGAACCGGCGGCGAATGCGTGTGCCTGCTCCGTCAATTCGGCAATGTTTTCTTCGGCCGTGTTCAGTGGCTGGTTGTTTTTAACCAGGACAACATCTTGCTCGGCCAGCACCGCCCACGCCAGTTGTGCCCAATCCGCCGGGTGTTTTTTGCCCTGCTTGAGCGAGATCAGGAATAACTGATGAAAGCGACTGACCACGATGCCACCGCCCGTCACCGGGCTGGCCAGTACCTGGATTTTGTCGCTCAGCAACGAACGTTTGCACAATTGCAGATTGAGCGTGCTGCAACGCGCTTGCACCAGTCGCTCGGCGGCTTCGCTTTGGCACGGTGCGGCAGCGCTCATCCCGATCAGTACGCTGAGGGCCTGCAGCAGATCGTCAAAAGGCATTTCGGGCAACGCGCTTGAGAGCTGGCGCAGAGTCTTCGCGACATACGCATCGGCCGCCAGTGCTTCAAGCACCGGGCCGTACACTTCGGCTTGCAACGACGCTTCGCCGGCCGGGCCCTTGACGCTGGCGGCGACGCTTTCCGCCGGCTGCAACAGAATAAAGCGCGTATTCAGCAGCCCCTGGCGTTGTTCTGCCGCAGACAATCGGTTGGCGCCGCGCACGTACAGGTCTCGGCGGAAATTCTGATTGACGAAATAGTCCCGCGCTTGCTCGCGCATGATCGGGTGATCGATGCCTTCGAGGAAATCCATCCCTTCGGCGCTCAGGTTGAGCGGATCGACCGTGTCCAGTGGTACAGCGGTCGCGGCGTAGTCGAGTTTGGCCGGAGCGAAGGCGTCGACCACGTCGGTGAAGTACATACAGTTCCACTCACGATTGAAGTATTCGTGGGCGACGTATTGGCGATTCTGACCTTTGATGCTCTGCAGTTGGGCATTGAGGCCAGGGGCTGTGCCGGCGTAGTTCGGGTTGGCTGCCAGCAACGCTTCGGAGAATTGCAGCGCGGCGTCTATGCGCTGATCAGGGCGAGCGGAGCTGCTCGTGGCAAAGCGGTCGTGCAGGCGGAACAGATTGCGCAGTGGCGCCGAAGGCGACCAGCCGGGAAGACAGTTGTAGCTGACGTACAACAGGCCACCGGGCTTGAGGTGACGACGGGCAAATTCGACGATCAGTTGCTGATTGTCACGGCTGACCCACGTCCAGATGCCATGCAGGCTGATGCTGTCGAATTGCGGCAAGTCATTACGCGCGAGCAGTTGTTCGAAACTGTCGTCATACAGCCGCGCGTCACTGTTCCAGCTGTTCGCCAGGGCTATGGCGTGGCCAGCCTGACCCGGATGGAAATCGGTGCCCACATAGGAACCGGGGTTGGCGGCAGCGTGGATATTGATCGACACGCCTTGACCAAAACCGAGTTCACAGTGATAGCCGTCAGTGGTCTCCAGGCCGGCAAAACCGCGCAGCAGCAAACAGTAACGCTGGAAGACCGGATTGATTTCGCGGCTATAGCTGTAGGTGTAGCCTTCGTCGGTGAAATATCCTTCGTTCCAGGCGTCGCTCATGCGGGTGTCCTTTAATTTCGACAGGGAAAGTTGCTTTTGCTTATTCGCGTTATCGGCACGCCGTTCAAAAACTGAACACAATGTGTTCGATTAACGGATACCCGACCTTTTGTCCAATTGCCGGTTTTTGCACGCAAGCGTACTGTGACCGGTGAGCCTGAAAACCGTGCACCCCATAACGACAAGATCGAGCACCGCCTAATGGACAGTCATCTGCTGAGTGATCGCAGCAGCGTGTTTCGTCACGCTGACCCCTATGCCGTCTCCGACTACGTCAATCAGCACGTTGGCCAGCACTTCATCGGCCTGTCCAAAACCGCCCATCCGCAAGCCAGCCTCAACCATCGCAAACTCGCCGATCTCGATTTGTGCCGCATCAGTTATGGCGGCAGTGTCCGGGTGACATCGCTGGCGCTGGAAACCGTGTATCACCTGCAAGTGCTGCTGCAAGGCAATTGCCTGTGGCGCGGGCATAAACGCGAACATCATCTGGTGCCGGGCGAGTTGTTGTTGATCAATCCGGATGATCCGGTCGATCTGACTTACTCCGACGACTGCGAAAAATTCATCCTCAAAGTGCCGGTCAGCGTGCTCGAGTCGGTGTGCGACGAGCAGCGCTGGTTGCGACCTTCGAGCGGTATCCGCTTCCTGCGCAATCACTATCAGTTGAACGAACTGGAAGGCTTCACCAGTCTGCTCGCGATGATTTGCCAGGAGGCCGAGGCCAGCGATCCGTTGCTGCGGGTGCAAGAGCACTACGCACAGATCATCGGCAGCAAACTGATTTCGCTGATGAACACCAATGTCAGCCGTGAAAATCTCAGTTCACCGAGCGTCAGTTTCGAGCGCATCCTCGATTACATCGAGCGCAACCTGAAACTCGATCTGCCCGCCGAACATCTGGCCGCGCAGGCGAGCATGAGTCCGCGTTCGCTGTACAGCCTGTTCGAACGCCAACTCGGCATCACGCCGATGCAATACATCCGTCAGCGCAAACTCGCGCGTATTCACGCCTGCCTCAGCGACCCGAGCTGCCCGGTGCGCAACCTCACGGAGCTGGCGCTGGATTACGGCTTCCTGCACTTGGGCCGTTTCTCCGAAAACTATCGCCAACAGTTCGGCGAACTGCCGTCGCACACCCTCAAACGCCGCCACTGATCGCCCTTCGAAACAGTCCGAATCATCTGCCGCACCGTCCTGCACAAAACGGATAGCGATCTGCAGGATTCGGCTATTGCCCCGCGCTGCGCCTCCCTAATCTGACCTGGCCTGAACAATAACAATGGAGGCCCTGGCCATGTCCCTGGGAATCGACTACCTCAATGCCATGCTTGAAGAAGACCAAGACAAGGGCGCCTACCGCTGCAAGCGGGAGATGTTCACCGATCCGCGTCTGTTCGAACTGGAGATGGCGCACATCTTCGAAGGCAACTGGATTTACCTCGCCCACGAAAGCCAACTGCCCAACAACAACGATTTTCTGACCACCACCATGGGGCGCCAGCCGATCTTCATCGCGCGCAACAAGGACGGCGTGCTCAACGCTTTTCTCAACGCCTGCAGCCATCGCGGCGCCATGCTTTGCCGGCACAAATCCGGCAACCGTTCCAGCTATACCTGTCCGTTCCACGGCTGGACGTTCAGCAACAGCGGCAAACTGCTCAAGGTCAAAGACCCGAGTGAGGCCGGTTACCCGCAAAGCTTTAACTGCGAAGGCTCCCATGACCTGACCAAAGTCGCGCGTTTCGAGTCCTACCGCGGCTTTCTGTTTGGCAGCCTGAATGCCGATGTGAAATCTCTCACCGAGCACTTGGGCGAGTCAGCGAAGATCATCGACATGATCGTCGACCAGTCGCCGGAAGGTCTCGAAGTACTGCGCGGTTCCAGTTCCTATATCTACGAAGGCAACTGGAAACTCACCGCCGAAAACGGTGCCGACGGCTATCACGTCAGCTCCGTGCACTGGAATTACGCCGCGACGCAGAACCAGCGCCAGCAACGCGAAGCAGGCGAGGCGATCAAGACCATGAGCGCCGGCAGTTGGGCGAAGAAGGGCGGCGGTTTCTACTCCTTCGATCACGGCCATCTGCTGCTCTGGACGCGCTGGGCCAACCCTGAAGACCGCCCAGCTTATGAGCGTCGCGACGAACTGGCGCGTGATTTCGGTCAGGCTCGCGCCGACTGGATGATCGAAAACTCGCGCAACCTGTGCCTGTACCCGAACGTGTATCTGATGGATCAGTTCAGTTCGCAGATCCGCATCGCCCGGCCAATCTCGGTCGACAAGACTGAAATCACCATCTACTGCATCGCCCCCAAAGGCGAGAGCGCCGAAGCGCGCGCCAAACGTATTCGTCAGTACGAAGATTTTTTCAACGTTAGCGGCATGGCCACGCCGGATGATCTGGAAGAATTCCGTTCGTGCCAGACCGGCTACGGCGCTGGTCGAGGCTGGAACGACATGTCCCGAGGCGCGACCCATTGGGTTGAAGGCGCCGATGCTGCCGCCGAGGAAATCGACCTGAAACCGCTGCTCTCCGGTATGCGCACTGAAGACGAAGGCCTGTTCGTGCTGCAACACAAGTATTGGCAGGAAACCATGCTTAAAGCCGCTGCCGCCGAACCACAGCTGATTCCCGTGGAGGCTGTGTGATGAGCAACCTCTACGACAATGTGCGCGACTTTCTCTACCGCGAAGCGCGTTATCTCGATGACGGCCAGTGGGATCAATGGCTGGAACTGTACGCCGCCGACGCGACTTTCTGGATGCCGGCCTGGGACGATAACGACACGCTCACCGAAGACCCGCAAAGCGAAATCTCGCTGATCTGGTACGGCAACCGTGGCGGCCTCGAAGACCGCATCTTCCGGATCAAGACCGAGCGCTCCAGCGCGACGATTCCCGACACCCGCACCTCGCACAACCTGAGCAACATCGAGATCGTCGAGCACAGCGCCGACCAGTGCCAGGTGCGCTTCAACTGGCACACCCTGAGCTTTCGTTATCAGGTCACCGACAGCTACTTCGGCAGCAGCTTCTACACCCTCGATCTGCGTGGCGAGCAGCCGCTGATCAAGGCCAAGAAAGTCGTGCTGAAAAACGATTACGTCCGTCAGGTCATCGATATCTATCACATCTAGTCGACACGACGAGGTGCACCATGAATTTCCAGATCGCCCTTAATTTTGAAGACGGCGTCACTCGTTTCATCGAGGCCGGCAGCCATGAAACCGTCGCCGACGCGGCGTATCGCCAAGGCATCAACATCCCGCTGGACTGCCGCGACGGCGCCTGCGGCACCTGTAAGTGTTTCGCTGAAGCCGGGCGTTACGAAATGGGCGACAACTTCATCGAAGACGCCTTGAGCGCCGACGAACTCGCACAAGGTTATGTGCTGACCTGCCAGATGCGCGCCGCAAGCGATTGCGTGGTGCGAGTGCCGGTTGGCTCGCAGGTCTGCAAAACCGAACAGGCAAATTTCCAGGCGTCGATCAGCGCTGTCCGGCAGTTGTCCGAGAGCACCATCGCGCTGTCGATCAAGAGCGAAGCGCTGAGCAAACTGGCGTTCCTGCCGGGGCAATACGTCAACCTGCAAGTGCCGGGCAGTGAACACAGTCGTGCGTATTCCTTCAGCTCGTTGCAGAGGAATGGCGAGGTCAGTTTTCTGATTCGCAACGTGCCCGGCGGTTTGATGAGCAGTTTCCTCACCGGTCTGGCCAAGGCCGGCGACAGCATGAATCTGGCCGGGCCGCTGGGCAGTTTTTACCTGCGCGAAATCAAACGGCCATTGCTTTTGCTCGCCGGCGGCACCGGCCTGGCGCCGTTCACCGCGATGCTGGAAAAGATCGCCGAACAGGGCAGCGCGCATCCGGTGCATTTGATCTACGGCGTGACCAACGATTTCGATCTGGTTGAACTGGATCGCCTCGAAGCCTTTGCCGCACGCATCGCCAATTTCAGCTTCGGCGCCTGTGTGGCCAACCCGCAGAGCGTGCATCCGCTCAAGGGCTACGTCACCCAGCACATCGAACCGCGCCACCTCAATGACGGCGATGTCGACGTCTACCTGTGCGGGCCACCGCCGATGGTTGAGGCGGTCAGCCAATACATCCGCGAGCAGGGCATCACTCCGGCGAATTTCTACTACGAAAAATTCGCCGCAGCCTGATCTACATCAACCGAGCCTGCAATCACACCTGTGGCGAGGGAGCTTGCTCCCGCTGGGGCGCGCAGCGGCCCTCGCTTTTGCCTCATAAAAAGATGGGCCTGCTGCGCAGTCCAGCGGGAGCAAGCTCCCTCGCCACAAAGGCCTGTGTGCTTAAGCAACTGTTTCAGTCGAGGTTGTCATGAACAACAGATTCTCCAACAAAGTCGCGCTGGTCACCGGCGCGGCGCAAGGCATCGGCCGCCGCGTCTGCGAGCGCCTGCTCAGCGAAGGCGCGCAAGTGGTCGCCGTCGACCGCTCCGAACTGGTTCACGAACTGCAAGGCGAGGGCGTTCTGGCGCTGACTGCCGATCTGGAACAGTACGCCGATTGCGCCCGGGTCATGGCCGAAGCGATCAACACTTTCGGTCGACTCGACATCCTGATCAACAACGTTGGCGGCACCATTTGGGCCAAGCCATTCGAACACTACCAGGTCGAACAAATCGAAGCGGAAGTGCGCCGCTCGCTGTTCCCGACCTTATGGTGCTGCCACGCCGCGCTGCCGTACATGCTCAAACAAGGCAGCGGCGCCATCGTCAACGTTTCCTCAATCGCCACCCGCAGCGTCAATCGCGTGCCGTATGGCGCGGCCAAGGGCGGCATCAACGCACTCACCGCGTGCCTGGCCTTCGAAAACGCCGAGCGTGGCATTCGCGTCAACGCTACTGCACCCGGCGGTACCGAAGCGCCACCTCGGCGCATCCCGCGCAACGACGCCGAACAGTCGGCGCAAGAACAAACCTGGTACCAGCAAATCGTCACGCAAACCCTCGACAGCAGCCTGATGAAACGCTACGGCAGCCTCGATGAACAGGTCGGCGCGATCCTCTTTCTCGCCTCCGATGACGCTTCGTACATCACCGGCGTGACCTTGCCGGTCGGTGGCGGCGATCTCGGCTGAGCACTTCTCAAGGAGCATTGATATGCCGCGAATCCTGATTGAAAACCTGACGACGATCATCGTCGACCTGCCGACCATTCGCCCGCACAAACTGGCGATGCACACCATGCAGAAGCAGACCCTGGTGATCTTGCGTTTGCGCTGCAGCGATGGTGTTGAAGGCATCGGCGAAGCCACCACCATCGGCGGCCTTGCGTACGGCTATGAAAGCCCGGAAAGCATCAAGGCCAACATCGACGCACACCTCGCGCCGGCGCTGATTGGCATGGACGCCAACAACATCAACGCGGCGATGCAGCGGCTCGACAAGATCGCCAAGGGCAACACCTTCGCCAAATCCGGCATCGAAAGCGCGCTGCTCGACGCGCAGGGCAAACGCCTCGGCCTGCCCGTCAGCGAACTGCTCGGCGGCCGTGTGCGCGACAGCCTCGAAGTCGCGTGGACGCTGGCCAGCGGCGACACCGCGCGCGACATTGCCGAGGCCGAGCAGATGCTTGAAGTACGGCGTCATCGCATATTCAAATTGAAGATCGGCGCCAATCCGTTGGAGCAGGATCTCAAGCACGTCGTGGCGATCAAAAAAGCTTTGGGCGATCGCGCCAGTGTGCGGGTCGACGTCAATCAATATTGGGATGAGTCCCAGGCGATTCGTGGCTGCCAGGTATTGGGCGACAACGGCATTGATCTGATTGAACAGCCTATCTCGCGGGTCAACCGCTCGGGGCAGATTCGCCTGAATCAGCGCAGTCCGGCGCCGATCATGGCCGATGAATCAATTGAAAGTGTCGAGGACGCTTTCAGCCTCGCCGCTGACGGCGCCGCCAGTGTGTTCGCCCTGAAAATCGCTAAAAACGGCGGCACCCGCGCCGTGCTCAGAACCGCGCAAATCGCCGAGGCCGCGGGCATCGCGCTCTACGGCGGCACCATGCTCGAAGGCTCCATCGGCACCCTGGCCTCGGCCCACGCCTTTCTCACGCTCAAGCAACTGACCTGGGACACCGAGCTGTTCGGGCCGTTGCTGCTGACCGAAGACATCGTCACCGAACGGCCCGAGTACCGCGATTTTCACCTGCACATCCCGCGCACCCCGGGCCTTGGCCTGACGCTGGACGAAGAGCGGCTGGCGCGTTTTCGCCGTTCCTGAACCGATCACAACCAGAGGATAGCCACCATGCTGTTCCACGTAAAAATGACCGTGAAATTGCCTGTCGACATGGATCCGGCCATCGCCACCCGGCTCAAGGCTGACGAAAAAGAACTGGCGCAACGGCTGCAACGCGAAGGCCAGTGGCGTCATCTATGGCGCATCGCCGGGCATTACGCCAATTACAGCGTGTTTGATCTGCCAAGCGTCGAAGCGCTGCACGACACGCTGATGCAATTGCCGTTGTTCCCCTACATGGACATCGAGATCGACGGGCTCTGCCGACATCCGTCGTCGATCCACGCCGACGACCGCTGAGCCCTCCAACCCTTGTAGGAGTGAGCCTGCTCGCGATAGCGGTCGTTTATTCAGCATCCATGGCGACTGATTGACCGCGATCGCGAGCAGGCTCACTCCTACAAGGGAAAAGGGTGTGAATTAAGAACTGCGTCAACACAACAACAAGATGAGGTAACCCACCATGACCGTGAAAATTGCCCACACGCCTGAGCTGCAAACCTTCTTCAAAGAAGCCGCCGGCTTCACCAACGACGACGGCAACTCGCGCTTGAAAACCATCGTTCTGCGCGTACTGCAGGACACCGCGAAAATCATCGAAGATCTCGAAATCAGCGAAGACGAATTCTGGAAAGCCGTCGACTATCTGAATCGTTTGGGCGGTCGTTCGGAAGCGGGGTTGTTGGTCGCCGGTCTTGGCATCGAACACTTCCTCGACCTGCTCCAGGACGCCAAAGACGCACAAATTGGCTTGACCGGCGGCACGCCGCGCACCATCGAAGGGCCGCTCTACGTCGCAGGTGCGCCGCTGTGTGAAGGCGAGTGCCGCATGGACGATGGCAGCGAGGACGGCGTTGCCACGGTGATGTTTCTCGAAGGCCAGGTGCTTGACCTCCACGGCCAGCCGCTGGCCGGCGCCACAGTCGACGTGTGGCACGCCAATACCAAAGGCACCTACTCGTTTTTTGATCCGAGCCAGTCCGAGTACAACCTGCGCCGCCGGATCATCACCGACGCCGAAGGCCGTTACCGCGCACGCAGCATCGTTCCCTCCGGATATGGCTGCGACCCGCAGGGCCCGACGCAGGAATGTCTGAACTTGCTCGGTCGTCACGGTCAGCGTCCGGCGCATGTGCACTTTTTTATCAGCGCACCGGGGCATCGACACCTGACCACGCAGATCAATCTGTCGGGCGATCAATATTTGTGGGATGACTTTGCTTACGCGACCCGCGAAGGGTTGGTCGGCGAGGTGGTGTTCCATGAGCACGAAACGTTGGGACGCCACGCCAAACTCAAGTTCGACTTCCAGCTGCAACCCGCGCCAGACGCCAGCGCCGAACAACGCAGTCAACGCCCGCGTGCCTGACCCCCTCTTTGTAGGAGCTGCCGCAGGCTGCGATCTTTTGATCTTGTTTCAAAAAAATCAACATCAAAAGATCGCAGCCTGCGGCAGCTCCTACAGTGATCGGCCTAAGGTAATGCAAAAAAGATATTGGCCCGCTGTTTTTAAGATCGTTTAGTTTTGTCCTCAACGACGAATAAACGCATCAAACCGATAGACCCCCGATTGCCATGACGGCACACGCTGAATCGATCAAAGGTTCTTCAGGTTTGGTTCACCCAGGAGTGAATCATGCCGCATACCTTGGATATCACCACACTGCCAACCCTCGACCTGTCCCTGTTCGAGGGCACCGCGCAACAGCGTTACCAATTTCTGGAAAGCCTGCGCCACGCCGCCCGTGATGTCGGTTTCTTCTACCTCACCGGCCACGGCATCGACAGCACGCTGCTCGAGCAAGTGCAGGCCCACGCCCGGCAGTTCTTCGCCTTGCCCGACAGCGAAAAAACCGCCGTCGGCATGATCAATTCGCCGCATTTTCGCGGCTACAACCGTGCGGCTTCCGAGATCACTCGCGGGCAACCCGATCAGCGCGAACAGTTTGATCTCGGCGCCGAGCGTGAGGCTCTACCGTTAAACGAAGACAGTCCATTGTGGGCGCGGCTGCAAGGTCCCAACCAATGGCCAGCGGCACTCCCCGAACTGAAACCGTTGCTGCTCGAATGGCAACAGGCGATGACGCGCATGTCGTTGCGCTTGCTGCGGGCCTTCGCTCAGGCGCTGTCACTGCGCGCCGATGCCTTCGATCAGCTCTACGGTGACAAACCCAACGAACACATCAAGCTGATGCGCTACCCCGGCCAGTTGAGCGAGGCGAGCCATCAAGGCGTCGGCGCGCACAAGGATTCCGGGTTCTTGAGTTTTCTGCTGCAAGACCAACAGGCCGGGCTGCAAGTCGAGATCGAAGAAGGCCGCTGGATCGACGCATTACCCCGCGAAAACACCTTGGTGGTGAACATCGGCGAGCTGCTCGAACTGGCCACCAACGGTTATCTGCGCGCCACGGTGCACCGCGTGGTTTCGCCACCGGCGGGTAGCGAACGCCTGTCGATCGCGTTCTTCCTCGGCGCGCAACTCGATGCGGTGGTGCCGCTGTACCCGTTGCCCACCGTGCTGTTGCGCGAGGCGCGCGGGCCGGCGAGTGATCCGCTCAATCCGCTGTTTCGTGATGTCGGCAGGAACTACCTCAAGGGTCGTTTGCGCTCGCATCCGGACGTCGCGCAGCGCTTCTACGCCGACGCGTTGCTGCCGCCAGTACCTGTTCGTAAAACCGCCTGATTCATCATTCGCTCAAGGACTCCGCACATGATTAAAAAAGCAGGTTTGACCCTGGCCGTCCTCGGCGCACTGGTGAGCTCTTTCGGCGCGCAGGCCCTGGAACCGTTGCGTGTTGCCGCCGACCCGGTGCCCCACGCGCAGATCCTTGCGTACATCCAGAAAATCGATCCGCAACTCAACCTCAAAGTCATCGAAATCCCCAACGGCGTGAACTCCAACGAGTTGCTGGTACACGGTGATGTCGACGCCAATTACTTCCAGCACCTGCCGTATCTTAAATCTCAGGAGCAGGCGCTCGGCGAGAAACTCGCGGTGGCCGCCACCGTGCATATCGAGCCTTTGGGGATTTATTCACGTCGGCACAAAAGCTTCGCCGACGTGCCGGAAAAAGGCACCGTCGCCGTACCCAACAACGTCACAAATCTGAGCCGCGCGCTGTACCTGCTGCAGGACAACGGCCTAATCAAGCTCAAGCCCGGTTTCAACGATCCCGCCGCCGATCAGGCAACGCCCAAGGACATCGCCGAAAACCCGAAACAGCTGAAGATCCTCGAAATCGAATCACCGCAGATTCCACGTTCGCTCGACGACGTCGATCTGGCAGTGATCAACGGCAACTATGCGCTCGACGCAGGTCTGGTGCCGGCCAAAGACGCCTTGGGCCTGGAAAAGGCTGAGCACAATCCCTATGCCAACATTTTGGTGACCACACCGAAGCTGGAGCACGATCCACGCATCGCGCAGCTGGCCAAGGATCTGACCTCGCCGGAAGTCGCCAAATACATCACCGATAACTTTGCCGGCTCGGTGATTCCGGTGGCGGGCGGCAAGCCATGATCGCCGTCGAGCAGTTGAGCAAAACCTACCCGTCGGCCACGCAACCGGCGCTGGATCAGGTCTCGCTGAGCATTCCTGACGGCGCGGTCTACGGGATTCTCGGGCGTAGCGGGGCGGGCAAGTCGACGCTGCTGCGTTGCCTCAATCTGCTCGAACGACCAGACAGTGGCAAGATTCTGATCGATGGTGTGGATCTGCTGGCGCTGTCCGACAGTGAACTGCGCAAGCAACGTCAGCGCATCGGCATGATCTTTCAGGGCTTCAACCTGCTGCACTCGCGCAACGTGTTCGACAACATCGCCGTGCCGCTGGAAATCGCCAACGTCGGCAAACCGTGGCGCCATGTGCGGGTTCGCGAGCTGCTGGAACTGGTCGGTTTGAGCGACAAGGCGCAAGCCTTTCCGTCGCAACTGTCCGGCGGGCAAAAGCAGCGAGTAGGGATTGCCCGCGCCTTGGCTGCGGAGCCTGCGTATCTGTTGTCGGACGAAGCCACCAGCGCCCTCGACCCGGAAACTACCGCTTCAATTCTTGATCTGCTGCGCGACATCAATCGGCAATTAGGCCTGACCATCGTGCTGATCACCCACGAGCTCGATGTGGTCAAGTCGATCTGCGATCACGCCGCATTTATGGCCAACGGACGGCTGGTCGAGGCCGGGCCGGTGCCACGTCTGCTCGCTGATCCACAGTCGGCGCTCGGCAGTTCACTGCGTCCGACTTGCGGATTACCGCTGGGCCATGATGCGCCGGGCCTGACCTTCCTCAAGCAATATGGCGTAAGGGCGGCGCAGTCATGAACCGTTCGATCAATTGGGATGAAATCCTGCAACTGGTGTTCAACGCCACCGGCGAAACCCTGTACATGGTGTTGCTCGCGGGGCTGTTCACGCTGCTGATCGGCTTGCCGCTGGGTGTGCTGCTTTTTATCAGTCGCCGCGACGGATTGCGGCCGATGCCGCGTTTCAACGCGGCCCTCAGCAGTCTGGTCAATCTCGGCCGTTCGCTGCCGTTCGTGGTGATGCTGATCGCCTTGATTCCGCTGACCCGTCTGGTCGTCGGCACCACGCTGGGCAGCACCGCTGCGGTGGTGCCGATCACCATTGGCGCGTTTCCGTTCTTCGCGCGCATTGTCGAAAACGCGCTGGACGAAGTCGACAAGGGCCGCATCGAAGCGATCCTCGCCATGGGCGGCGACATCGGCCATGTGATTTTCAAAGTGCTGCTGCCCGAAGCCCTGCCGGCGTTGCTCGCGGGCATCACCCTGACGCTGGTGATGTTGATCGGTTTTTCCTCGATGGCCGGGGTCATCGGTGGCGGCGGGCTCGGCGATCTGGCGATCCGTTACGGCTATCAGCGTTTCAACAATGAAGTGATGGTCGCCACCGTGGTGGTGTTGGTCATCCTCGTTCAGGGCGTGCAAAGCCTGGGCGATCGGCTCGTGCGTTCGCTGGCTCATCGCCGCTAAGGAAATTTATGAGTGCGCCTGTCGCCGTGGCACCTGAGCCACTGATTCGGGTACGTGAACTGAGCAAAACGTTTGGCTCGAACCGGGCGCTGGATCGGGTCAGCCTTGAGATTTATCCCGCCGAAGTGGTCGCGTTACTCGGCGCCAATGGCGCCGGTAAATCGACGTTGGTGAAGATTTTGGCAGGCAGTCAAAACGCGGATGCTGGCGAGATTCTCGTCGAGGGTCAGCCGCAGCATTTCAGCTCGCCACTGTCGGCGCGCAGGGTCGGGATTGTTGCGGTGCATCAGCAGATCAACGAGGGCATCGCGCCGGGTTTGAGCGTGGCCGAAAACCTCCTGCTCGATGAGCTGTGCAAGCCTGATGCGAACTTCTGGCTTAACCGCAAACGCCTTCTGGAACGCGCCGCGAGTATCGCCGCCGGTCTCGGCCTGACCTTGCCGCTGGAACAGCCCATCGAACACCTTGGCCAGGCCGAGCGGCAATTGGTCGTCCTCGCTCGCGCCTTTGCCTTGCAACCGCGTTTGCTGATTCTCGACGAGCCGACGGCGGCGTTATCCGATGCCGAAGCGCAGCGCCTGTTTGGTTTGATCGATACGTTGCGCAGCCGTGGCGTGGCGATTCTTTACATCTCCCATCGGCTGTCCGATCTGCAACGGGTCGCTGATCGCGCGATTGTTTTGCGTGACGGACGATTGGCCGGTGAGTTCAGTGCGCGGCAGTTACCCGAAGCCGTTCACGCGATGCTCGGGCAATCACTGGCCGCGCATGTTTACACGCCGCAAGTGGCAGGACGGGAAGTGCTGAAGTTCAGCGCGATAAAAGTGCTGCCGCGTTCGAAGGCTTTCGATCTGACCCTGCACGAAAACGAAGTGGTGGTACTGACCGGGTTGCTCGGCGCCGGCAAAACCGAGATCGCCGAAGTGCTGTTCGGTTTACGCTCATTGGCGGAGGGCCGCGTGCAATTGGCTGGCGTTGACTGGCAGCCGGGTTCGCCACGGGAGGCGATTCGCAGCGGGGTCTTCTACGCCGCCGAAGATCGCGCCAGTCATTCGCTGGTGCCGGATTTCTCTCTGCGTCGCACGCTGACCTTGCCGTTTCTGGAACGCTTCACCCGTGGCGGGTTTATTCGCAATCGCGCCGAAGCGGCGGCGGTCGAAGCGCAGGTCGCCGCGCTGGGCATCAAGACTGCCGGCATCGATGTGCCGATGACTGCGCTGTCCGGCGGCAATCAGCAAAAGGTTGTGCTCGGCCGCTGGCTGCTCGGGGAAGGGCGGGTGTTGATCCTCGATGAACCGTTCCAAGGTGTCGACGTCCGCGCCCGCCGCGAAATCGGCCAACTGCTGCGCGACAGTGCCAAGGGCCGCGCGACACTGGTGATTTGCGCCGATGTCGATGAAGCGCTGGAAATTGCCGATCGAATTCTCCTGGTGCGCGATCACGCGGTCGTCGCCGAATACCCGCGCGCCGGTCTGAACCGTGCCGAACTGGTCGCGGCATTGGCCGGCAGCGACGTTATCGAACATTCCCCTCACGCCACGCCAAGGAGCAGAGCGAGTGCCTGATTCGAGTTCACTGTTATCGAGCGCACCGGCACCTGCCGAGCGCCTGCTGCAAGCGTTGATCCGCTATGGCCTGTTGTGGTTGCTGGCGGCCATCGTGGTGTTTTTCAGCTTCGCAGAGCCGGCGTTTCTGCGCGTCGGCAATCTGTTCAGCATTCTGCAATCGGTGTCGATTGTCGCGCTGCTGGCCTTGGGCGTGACCTTGACCATGGCCGTCGGCGGCCTCGATTTGTCGATTGGCGCGGTCGCGGCGATGAGCCTGATGATCGCCAGTTACGTCATGGTCGTGCTCGGTTGGGGCGCGGTGCCGGCGGTGTTGATCAGCCTGGCGGGCGGCGCGCTGGTCGGGCTGCTCAACGGCTGGCTGATCGTCAAACTGCGGGTGCCGGACATTCTCGCCACATTGGGCAGCATGTTTTTGGTGATTGGCGTGCAACTGATTCCTACCGGGGGCCGCTCGATTGCGGTGGGCATGACGCTGCCCAACGGCGAGGAAACCGAGGGCGCATTCAGTGCCGCATTTCTTGCGCTGGGCCGTGGGCGGTTGTGGGAGGTGGTACCAATTCCGGTGTTGATCACTGCGGTGGTTGCGGTGGCGGTGTGGCTGTTTCTTGAACGTACGCGCATCGGTCGGCTGTTCTATGCCATCGGCGGCAACGAGCAGGCTGCGCGACTGGCCGGGGCGCCGGTGCAGCGCTTCAAACTGTTGGCTTACGTGCTGTCGTCGTTACTGGCGTCGCTCGGCGGATTGTTGCTCGCGGCGCGGTTGGGCCGTGGCGATGTCAGCTCCGGCAACGGTCTGGTGCTCGACGCGCTCGGCGCCGCGCTGATCGGTTTCGCCGTGCTCGGCGCGAAGAAACCCAACGCCTTCGGCACGCTGATCGGCGCGCTGTTGGTCGCCTCGCTGCTCAATGGTCTGACCATGCTCAATGCGCCGTATTACGCGCAGGATTTCGTCAAGGGACTGGTGTTGGTGCTGGCCCTGATGTTCACCTTCGGCCTCGCGCATCGGGCGCGCTGAGCTGCTTTTATTCAAGGATGTTGTATGCACGGTTCAATCAAACAGTTCGCGCGCCATTGCCTCACCGGCGCGGTGCTTTCGGTATTGGCGCTTAACGCGCAGGCCAAGGCATTGCCCGGCGCTCCGGCGCCGTTCGATAAGGGCCAGGTGCAGATTGCGTTGGTGGGCTATCTGTTTTCCGGGGATTTTCCCGAAGCGTATTTGCGTGGCGTAGAGAAACAGACCGAAGCGCTCGGCGCCAATCTGCGGGTGTTTGATGCGCGGCAGCAGGCGGCGAGTCAGGGCGAGATGATTGATCAGGCGGCTGACCTCGGTGTCGACGGCATCATCGTGCAGCTCGGCCTGGCGGAAACCCTCAAAGGCCCGATCGACCGGGCGCTCGCCAAAGGCATCAAAGTCGTCGCCTTCGACGTTGATCTGAACACGCCGCAAGTCACCCAGGTCGAGCAGGATCACCACGCATTGGCGCGTCTGGCGCTAGATCAAGCGGTGAAGGACAACGGCACGCGCTTTGATGCGGGCTACGTGTACATCAGCGGTTTCACCCCGATGGAGCGGCGCGATGAAATCTGGAGCCAAGTGAAAAAGGCCAATCCGGGGATCATCGAGAAAGCGCGATTCGGCACGCTCAACCCGCCAATCGCCAACTCCGTCGCCGATCAGGCCAGCGCCGTGCTGCGCGCCAATCCCGGCATCAGCGTGATCTTCGCGCCATTCGACGAATTCGCCAAAGGCGCAAAAATCGCCGTCGACGAAGCCGGACTGGCGAGCAAAGTGAAAATCTACAGCGCCGACATTTCCACCGCCGATATTCAGATCATGAAAGAACCCAACAGCGCCTGGGCCGCGACGGCAGCGGTCAATCCACAAGTCGCCGGTGCAATCAGTGTGCGCAGTCTGGCGATGCTGATTGCCGGGGAAAACCCGGGGCAGCAAGTGCTGGTACCACCGACCTTGATCACGCGGCAGCAGTTGCTGGATCTCGACGTGAAGAACGTGCGCGACCTGGCGCAGAAACTGCCAGCGTTTGGCGATACGGCAGATGTGGCGCGGGCGGCTTGGATTCCGGTGGTGAATTGAAAGTTTGTGCGGTTGTACGTGGAGGGCGACCGATGGGTCGCCCTTTTTTTTTGATCGTGTTCAGGGATATTTTTGCCGAGCGTGGAGCACCGTCAGTATTCTGATGCGATCCGTCACTCGATAAACAAGAAGATAGTTCGGGTTTATCACCATTTCGCGAGTCCCTTGTATTCGACCAAAGCGGAAGCCACGGGGCACAGAAGACAGGTTTTGCGCAGCTGTCCCAACTTTTTTATACAGCGAAACTGAAGCGTTAGTGTTGTATTGCTCAATGTAATCGATGATATCAGCCAGATCGTCCAGAGCTTGATCGCTCCACTCAACCAGTAGCGCGTCGATTTTTTCGCCTCTCTTCTAACATCCGATCAAGCCGCACCATGGCTTCCTGATGGGGAATGCCTGGGCGCGGATCATCAAGTGCGGCTTGTACTTTTGCACGATACCAACGGTCGTAGCTCGCTGCCTGCTCTGCAGTTTCGAATTCGGCAACGTCAGGAAAAAGTTCGGCGCTCATAATGACCTCCATGATCAATGTTAAGCAGTCTAAGGGGGATGCGGCTCTGTGTCGTCACTGGCTAGACGAAGTACCGAGTATCCCCAAGCTCAAGCGCCAAAGATGTCAGACGATTCCTCCGATCAGCAGGGAATTTCGGAGGCTTTTGTAGGAGCTGAGCTTGCTCGCGAAAGCGTAGTGTCAGGCGACATCTTTAATGGCTGACACGCCGTCTTCGCGAGCAAGCCCACACACATTGGATCGTGAGTGGAGGCGGGATTTGTGGTTGGCAGGGATCAAAGGTGGGAGTGGGCTTGCTCACGAAGAGGCCGCGACATTCAACATCGAAGGTGCCTGACCTGGCGCCTTCGCGAGCAAGCCCGCTCCCACATTGGGTCGTGAGTGGAGGCGGGATTTGTGGTTGGCGGGGATCAGAGGTGAGAGTGGGCTTGCTCACGAAGAGGCTGGTGCATTCAATATTGAAGGTGCCTGACCTGGCGCCTTCGCGAGCAAGCCCGCTCCCACATTGGGTCGTGAGTGGAGGCGGGATTTGTGGTTGGCGGGGATCAAAGGTGGGAGTGGGCTTGCTCACGAAGAGGCCGCGACATTCAACATCGAAGGTGCCTGAACGGGCGCCTTCGCGAGCAAGCCCGCTCCCACATTGTCGTGAGTGGAGGCGGGATTTGTGGATGGCGGGGATCAAAGGTGGGAGTGGGCTTGCTCACGAAGAGGCCGCGACATTCAACATCGAAGGTGCCTGAACTGGCGCCTTCGCGAGCAAGCCCGCTCCCACATTGGGTCGTGAGTGGAGGCGGGATTTGTGGTTGGCAGGGATCAAAGGTGGGAGTGGGCTTGCTCACGAAGAGGCCGCGACATTCAACATCGAAGGTGCCTGACCTGGCGCCTTCGCGAGCAAGCCCGCTCCCACAGAGGGCAAGGAGATTTCAGAAGGCGTAGGGGATGCTGACCTTGGCCCAGAGCATTTCGCCTTCCGGGCGGTTTTCCACGTCGAATTCCTTGGCCCAGCGGATCTCCGCGCTGGCGTATTTGAGGAACGTCCAGTGCAGCGCCGGGCCGATGGCGAACACTTTGCCGCGCACGCCGTCGTCGACATCCTGCCCGGCGAACTGCACGGTGTGGCCGAACTGTTTGTCGTCGGTGGTTTGCTGGAGGAAGTAGCCGTTGATCCCGAGCATCAGGTCGTCGGTGAGCTTGTAGCTGGCCGAATAATCGAAGTGGAAGATCTGCCCGGACTTGTAGTCGGTGTCTTTGTTCTTCTCGTTGAAGCTGTAAGTGGTCTTCATCGACACCTCGGTTTTATCCGTCGGCAACCAGGTGAAGGAGAACAGCGGCTTGTAGGTGTAGAAATTGTTGCTGGTGTTGGCCAGCCGATCGACGCTGTATTCGCCGGTCGGCACAGTGATTTCCAGGGCCGCGCCGAGGGTCAGGTTTTTGCCCATGTCCCACAAAATGATCGGCGCGACGGTGGTGTCGCCCATGCCTTCGCGCGTGTCGCTGAGGCCGAACACCGAGACTTCCTGCTTCAACCACGGCTGTGCGATGTAGCCGGCCAGACGCCCACCGAACACGCGCACCGGGCTCAAGTAGTCGAGGCGCGGAATCACCGCCGTCGATTCAATTTCGACATTAGGCACCTTGCCGCCCAGCGAACTGATGTTGAGTTTGGTCGACTTGTAATGGTTGTAGTAGACGTTGAACGCGACCATGTTCTCCGGAAGGCTGTCGACGTCCAGCGGCAGCATGAAGAAACCGTCGGTGCCGGGGCCGATGTTGTCGACGCCGGCTTCGGTGGCCAGCGCCGGTACAGTCGCGGCGCAGCCCAGCAAGGAAAGGGCCAGGCGCAAGGGGAATGTCGCGCGGTTCGGGTGCATATCCGTCCTCATTATTATTGTGTTGTGACGCAACGCCGGTACGCAGCACGCCCGGCACTATAGAAATAAGCCGTTGGCGCCTGTCAGGGCAGGGTATTGGCGGACACTGAGGGGACTTCTGCGGACAGTCCGTCACGCCTGTGCTAACTTCCTTCGACATAACCGGTTACAAAAATAACAATCAAGCCTGATCCGGAATGCCTCGCCGCCATGAACATGAAAGTTGTCGATCCGACCTACGAACTGGCGCTGGTGTCGCCGTTCCTCCTGCAAACCCTCGCCGAAGTCGCGCAAAACAAGGGCGTCGAGCCCGAGAGCCTGTGCCGTGGCCTGGGTTTTACCCTTGAAGACCTGCAGGATCCGGCGCAGCGGATTTCCTATCGCCAGGCTGTGGCGATGATTCAGCGCGCGTTAAAAGTGCTGCCCAATCAGGGCCTCGGCTTATGGGTGGGCGCACAGAATGTGCTGGGCACGCTGGGCTTGCTCGGGCATGTGTTGTCGCTGTGCAAGACTTTGCGCGACGCGTTTGCCTTGGGCATTCGTCATCAGCACACGTCGGGCGGGATTGTGGTGTCGAGTGTCGATGTGGTTGGCGATCAGGTGCACCTTGATGCTGATTGTCGGTTGCCGTTCGCCGAAGTGCAGGTGTTCGCGGTCGAGGAGTTTTTTGCCAGTTTGCTGGTGTACGGCCGGGCGCTAGCCGGGGCTGATTTTGCGCCGATTGCGGTGGAGTTTGTGCATGCCGCGCCGGATTACCTCAGTGAATATCACCGACTGCTTGGGCCGAATGTGCGCTTCGGTTGCCTGCACAATCGCATGTTGATCGATGTGCGCTGGCTCGATGTGAACCTGCCCAATCACCATTCGCTGGCGCTGCGGCAGGCAGTGAAACTGCTGGAGCTGGAAGCGGCGCAGGTGCATCAGAAGCTTGATCTGATTCAGGCGGTGGAGCGGGCGATTGCGCGGGATCTGAGCAGCGGCAGTCATATCGAAAAGATTGCCGGCGATTTGAACATGAGCAGCCGCACCTTGCGCCGACGGTTGACCGAGCATGCGCTGACATTTGAGGCGCTGCTGGAGCAAGTCCGGCAGGCGCGGACGATGAGTCTGCTGGCGAACCCGGACATGCCGATCGAGCGGATTACCGAAGAGGTGGGCTACAGCGATGTGCGCAGTTTTCGCCGGGCGTTCAAGCGCTGGACGGGGATGAGCCCGAGTGCGTGGCGCAATGACGCAAACCCTCACCCCAGCCCTCTCCCAGAGGGAGAGGGGGCCGACCGAGGTGTCTTGATTCATACATCGACCTGAAAGTTTTGTGTCGATTATGGATTCACAGCAGCACGTTCAAGTCGGCGTACCCCTCAAATATCCCCCATTCAGTTCCCTCTCCCTCGGGGAGAGGGCTAGGGTGAGGGGCTTTTGCCACCATCCAAACCCACACAAATCCTCCGGCCACAGGTAAACTCCCGCGCACTTTCCAAGGAGTTCACATGAGTTACTACCAGCCGGGCATTCTCGCCACCCCCGTTCCTGCGCAAGCACGTCACCTGTTTTTCGCGCTTCAGTCAGTTGAAGCGCTGCCACAGGCGATCGACAACCTGATGAATCTGGTGGACGGCAAGTCGGCGGTGGTCGGTTTCGGTGAATCCCTGGTCAAGGCCCTCAACGTCCAGATTGACGGCCTGCGCAGCTTCCCGGCGATGTCCGGCGTCGGCGTGGAAAACCCGTCGACCCAACACGCGCTGTGGGTCTGGCTGCACGGCGTCGACCGTGGTGAATTGCTCAACCGCTGCAACGCCGTCGAAGCCGCGCTGGCCCCGGCCCTGCGCCTGGTTGAGATGCAGGAAGCCTTCCGCCACAAGGACGGCCACGACCTGACCGGCTACGAAGACGGCACTGAAAACCCGCACGACGAAGCCGCCATCGCCGCTGCCCTGCAAAGCGCTGGCACTGACGGCATGGTCGGCGGCAGCTTCGCCGCAATCCAGCAGTGGCAGCACGATCTCAAGGGTTTCCACAAACTCTCCGCCGATGACAAAGACAACATCATGGGCCGTCGTCTCAGCGACAACGAAGAGATCGACGACGCGCCGATTTCGGCCCACGTCAAACGCACCGCGCAGGAAAGCTTCGCGCCGGAAGCGTTCGTCGTGCGCCGTTCGATGCCGTGGATTGAAGGCGATCGCGCGGGCCTGATGTTCCTCGCGTTCGGCTTCTCGCTGGATGCCTTCGAAGCACAACTGCGACGCATGAGCGGTCTGGAAGACGGCATCACCGACGGTCTGTATCGCATTAGCCGGCCGATCACTGGCGGCTACTACTGGTGCCCGCCGTTGAAGGATGGTCACCTCGATCTGCGCGCCTTGCGCATCGGCTAAAGGAGTAAAAAATGAACGTGGTGCGTTGGGGCATGATCGGGTGCGGCAGCGTCGCTGAACGCAAGAGCGGGCCGGCCTTCTACAAGGCGCCCGGTTCTGCGCTGGTGGCGGTGATGGGCCGACGCCTTGAAGCGGTGACTGACTACGCTGCGCGCCACGGCATCGCGCGGGTCTACACCGATGTCGATGCGCTGATCAACGATCCCGAGGTCGACGCGGTGTACATCGCCACGCCACCCGACAGCCACCATGCCTACAGCCTGAAAGTCGCTGCCGCCGGCAAACATTGCTGCGTGGAAAAACCCATGGCGCTGAATGCCGGGCAAAGCCGCGAGATGCAACAGGCGTTTGCCGACGCTGGTTTGCACTTGTTCGTTTCCTACTACCGTCGTTCATTGCCGCGATTTGCGCAGGTTCGCCAGTGGCTGGAGGAGGGGCGTATTGGTGAGGTTCGGCATCTGAGCTGGACGCTGACCAAAGCGCCGTCGCCGGTTGATCTCGATGGCCGCGACAACTGGCGCACCGATCCTGCGGTGGCCGGTGGCGGTTATTTTGCCGATCTGGCCAGCCACGGTTTTGACCTGTTCCAGTATCTGCTCGGCGATATCGTTGAAGTGGCCGGATTCACGGCGCGACAGGCGGGTTTGTATGCGGCGGAAGATGCCGTAAGCGCCAGTTGGCGATTCGCCTCCGGGGCGTTGGGCATGGGCTGCTGGAGCTTTGTCGCGGATCGGCGCGAGGATCGTGTCGAGATCATCGGCAGCCTGGGGCGGATCAGTTTTTCGGTGTTTGATGAGCATCCTGTGCAGTTGCATGCCGATGAAAAGATCAGCCTGGAAATCCCGCATCACGAACACATTCAGTGGCATCACGTGCTGGGTATGAATGCGCATATTCGGGGTGATTCACAACACCCTGCAGTCGCCGAGCAAGCGCTCAAGACTGACTGGGTCATGGATCAGATCCTCAAACGTTAAGATCAAAAGATCGCAGCCTTCGGCAGCTCCTACAGGGGATCGCGGTCTCATGTAGGAGCTGCCGAAGGCTGCGATCTTTTGATTTTCAACACCGAATCTAAGGTTATGCCCAAACAATATTTCTAACCTTGTCATAACAACTCTAAGATCACGTCATAACTCGTTATAACAAGTGATCCCGCGATGACCGATAACGTTCTCTTCCTCAGTAGCGTTCCTCTGCACACCCAATTACGCGACGTCCTCCGTGCGCGCATTCTCGACGGCGAATACCCGCAAGACAGCCAGATGCCCTCCGAAAGCGAACTCGGCGCGCTGTTCAAAGTCAGCCGCATCACCGTGCGCCAGGCCTTGGGCGATCTGCAAAAAGAAGGGCTGATCTTCAAGATCCACGGCAAAGGCACCTTCGTCGCCAAGCCGAAAACCTTTCAAAACGTCAGCAGCCTGCAAGGCCTCGCCGAGTCCATGACCGGGCGTGGTTACGAGGTGATCAACCGTCTGCGCAGCTTCAAATTCATCCCGGCCGACAAGCGCGTGGCCGAGCGTTTGCAGGTCGCCGAAGGCGAGATCGTCGCGCAGATCAAACGCGTGCGCCTGATCAATCGTGAGCCGATTTCGCTTGAAATCACCTACCTGCCCAAAGCCGTCGGCGAGCGGTTGGAGAAGGCTGATCTGGTCACCCGCGACATCTTTCTGATCCTCGAAAACGACTGCGGCATCGCCCTCGGTCACGCTGATCTGGCCATCGACGCTGTGCTCGCTGACAGCGACCTGACCCAGGCGCTCAACGTCGAAGCCGGTTCGCCAATCATGCGCATCGAACGTCTGACCCACGACGCACAGGGCCAGCCGCTGGACTTCGAACACCTTTACTACCGTGGCGATGCATTCCAGTACCGCCTGCGGATCGACCGGCAAAAAGGGGAGCAGGCATGACCCGCAACGTTCTCGAACAGGAATACGACATCGTCGTCATCGGCGGCGGCACCGCGGGCCCGATGGCCGCGATCAAGGCCAAGGAAAAGAACCGCGACCTGCGCGTGCTGCTGGTCGACAAGGCCAACGTCAAACGCAGCGGCGCGATCAGCATGGGCATGGACGGCCTGAACAACGCGATCATTCCCGGGCACTCGACGCCTGAGCAGTACACCAAGGAAATCACCATCGCCAATGACGGCATCGTCAATCAGGCCGCCGTTTACGCTTACGCGACGCACAGCTTCGAAACCATCGAACAGCTCGACCGTTGGGGCGTGAAGTTCGAGAAAGACGAAACCGGCGATTACGCAGTGAAAAAAGTCCACCACATGGGCGCCTACGTGCTGCCGATGCCGGAAGGGCACGACATCAAAAAAGTCCTCTATCGCCAGTTGAAACGTGCACGAGTGAGCATCACCAATCGCCTCGTGTGCACGCGGTTGCTGACCGACGAGGAGGGCACCGTCAACGGGGTGATGGGCTTCGACTGCCGCACCGCCGATTTCCACGTGATCAAAGCCAAAGCGGTGATCCTCGCCTGCGGCGCCGCCGGACGACTCGGCCTGCCATCGTCGGGCTACCTGATGGGCACCTACGAAAACCCGACCAATGCCGGCGACGGCTACGCGATGGCCTATCACGCCGGCGCCGAACTGGCCAACCTCGAGTGCTTCCAGATCAACCCGCTGATCAAGGACTACAACGGCCCGGCCTGCGCGTACGTCACCGGCCCGCTGGGCGGCTACACCGCCAACAACAAGGGCGAACGCTTCATCGAGTGCGACTACTGGAGCGGGCAGATGATGTGGGAATTCCACCAGGAACTGGAGAGCGGCAACGGCCCGGTGTTCCTCAAACTCGATCACCTGGCCGAAGAAACCATCCAGAACATCGAGGAAATCCTGCACAGCAACGAACGCCCGAGCCGTGGCCAGTTCCACGCCAATCGTGGCACCGACTACCGCACGCAAATGGTCGAAATGCACATCTCCGAAATCGGTTTTTGCAGCGGTCACTCGGCGTCCGGTGTATGGGTCAACGAACGCGCGGAAACCTCGGTGAAAGGCTTGTACTCGGCGGGTGACATGGCCGCTGTGCCGCATAACTACATGCTCGGCGCGTTCACCTACGGCTGGTTTGCCGGGCACAACGCCGCCGATTTTGTCGCCGGGCGCGAGTTTTCTGCGCTGGATGCCGAGCAGATCGAAAAGGAAAAAGCCCGGGTCTACGCACCGCTGGATCGCGAACATGGCCTTCCGCCGGCGCAGGTCGAGTACAAGCTGCGACGCTTCGTTAACGACTACCTGCAACCGCCGAAAGTGACCAAGAAAATGCAGATCGGCTTGCAACGCTTCAGCGACATCGAACGCGATCTCGAGCAGATGAAAGCCAACAACGCCCACGAACTGATGCGTGCGATGGAGACCAGCGTGATCCGCGACTGCGCCGAAATGGCCGCCCGCGCCTCGTTGTTCCGCGCCGAAAGCCGCTGGGGCCTGTACCACTATCGTGTCGATCACCCGCAACGCAACGACAGCGAGTGGTTCTGCCATTGCCACTTGAAGAAGGGCGATGACGGTCAGATGACCAGTTTCAAGAAAGCCGTCGAGCCTTACATCATCCCGCTCGATGCCGAGGAAATGCAGGCCTACGACCGTTTGCGGGTCGGCGCCTTTGCCGCTTGATGCACACCTGAAAGAGAGTCCGAACCATGGCCTATCAAGCTCAAGAAATCTTCTTCCGCTCCAACGCCCCCGTCACCGTCGATGAGGACAAATGCATCGCCGAAAAGGGCTGCACCGTGTGTGTGGATGTCTGCCCGATGGACTTGCTGGCGATCAATCCGGCGACGCAGAAGGCCTACATGGCGTTCGATGAATGTTGGTATTGCATGCCGTGCGAGAAGGATTGCCCGACGGGTGCCGTGAAAGTCGACATCCCCTATTTATTGCGTTGAAACGCAATCGAAATGTGGGAGGGGGCTTGCTCCCGAAGAGGCCGGCATGGCTGGCATCTCTGTTGACTGGAACACCGTTTTCGGGAGCAAGCCCCCTCCCACAAGGGGTCTCCCACATTTGGGATTTGTGGCAAACCATTAGCCATCCGGCAAACCCCGGACGCTGGATTCACCGAAAACCCCTCGTTTCCCACCGCGCCCTGATCGCGGCGGAGACGAACTCAAATAAATGATTCGAGGGGAAACAACCATGTTGCGTGCAGCAATCGCCGGTCTGGTACTGGCTTCGTTCACCGTGTCGGCCTCGGCTGAAACCATCCGCATCGCCATCGGCACCCAGGACACCACCATCAACTGCGCCGCCGGCGGGTTGTTGATTCGTGAACTCGGACTGCTCGACAAATACCTGCCCCACGACGGCGCCTACAAAGACGCCAAGTACGATGTGCAGTGGAAAAACTTCACCAGCGGCGCACCGCTGACCAACGAGATGGTCGCCGGCAAACTCGACTTCGGCGCCATGGCCGATTTCCCCGGTGCGTTCAACGGCGTGGCGTTTGAAACCGCCGGCAAGCACAGCCTGTTTATCAGCGTGCTGTCGGGCAGCATCAAGGGCAGCGGCAACGGCATTGTCGTGCCGAGCGCATCGGGTGTGCAGTCGCTGAGCGAGCTCAAGGGCAAGACCATTTCCGTGCCGTTCGCTTCCACCGCGCACGGCATGTTGCTGCGTGCCGTGGCGGCGCAGGGCTGGGATCCACTGAAAGATGTGAACATCATCGCCCAGCCGCCGGAAGTCGCCGGCTCCGCGTTGCAGGCCGGCAAGATCGACGCTCACGCCGATTTTGTGCCGTTCGCCGAACTGTTCCCGAGCCGTGGTTTCGCGCGCAAGATTTACGACGGTGCCCAGGCCAATGCGCCGACGTTCCATGGTGCGCTGGTGGATCAGGCGTATGCGAAGAAATACCCGGAAGTCGTCGTCGCTTATCTGCGCGCGAGCATCGAGGCCAATCAGTTGCTCGCGGCGGAGCCTGAGAAGTACAGCGAGATGATCGCCAAAGTCACCGGTGTCGATGCTGAGGTGAATTATCTGTTCCACGGCCCGCTCGGTGTACAGACTCGCGACCTGAGCTGGAAGCCGGAATATCGTCAGGCGGTGGGTACCGCGATCGACACGCTGAAGCTGCTGAAGAAGGCTGATCGCGGGCTCGATCTGAACAACTTCATTGACGATCAATATATTCGTGCGGCGTTCAAAGCGTCGGGTCTGGATTACACGGCGCAGCTGGCGGATTACGCGCAGACGCCGTTGAAGAGCACGGATGCGGTAACGGGAAAAGCAATCACTGACGTTAGCCATGTCGCCGAAATCTGGGTGCGCGGTGAGGACAAGGTGCGCCAATACGCCTCGGCGGAAGAGGCGTTTACTGCGCTGGCGGCGTTGAAGCAGGAAGGCAAGAGCGTTCGGGCGGTGTATGCACAGGCCAGTGATAGCGGGATCAAGTTGTTGGCTGAGCAGGCATGGTTTGCCAGTGACGCCAAGGGGCGCTTGAGCGCCTTCCTGCTCAAAGGCCAGGCTCAGCAATTCGCCTCGGCGCAGGGCGGCAAAGTCTTTGACTTCACCGATGCCACCACCCAAGCCGTTGCCATCCGCTAACCCGGTAAACACCTCGGTCAACTGTGGGAGCGGGCTTGCTCGCGAAGGCGTCTTGTCAGTCAGCACAGCTACATCTGACACACCGCTTTCGCGAGCAAGCCCGCTCCCACAGGGGATCTCGGTTGTGAGGAATTATTGTGTATCGACCTTACTTTCGCTGGGTTCCGAGGGCCGCATCACTGCTGCTCTGCCTGCTGTTCTGGCAACTCGCCGCCAGCCACCACTGGAACCTCGGCCTCGTCACCTTCGCCAACGTGCCGACACCCATCGCGGTGATCGAAGCCGCGCTGGGCCTCGGCGACTCCGGCAAGCTCCTGCAACACCTGACCGCCAGCCTCAGCCGCGTCTTCGCCGGCTACCTCGCAGCGCTCGTCATCGGCATCGCCCTGGGCCTCGCCATCGGCCGTTCAAAATGGGCCGAAGACCTGCTGCTGCCACCGCTGGAAGTCCTGCGCCCAATCCCCGCTGTCGCGTGGATTCCGTTGGCGATTCTGATGTTCCCGTCCTCCGAATTGTCGATGGTCTTCATCACCTTCACCGGCGCGTTGTTCCCGATCCTGCTGAACACCGTGCACGGCGTCGAAGGCGTCGACCCACGTTTGATTGCCTCAGCGAAAAGCCTCGGGGCAGGGCGCCGGGCGATCCTGCTGGAAGTGATCCTGCCCGGCGCTGCGCCAAGCATCATCACCGGTTTGGCGATCGGCATGGGCACTTCATGGTTCTGCCTCGTCACGGCGGAAATGATCTCCGGCCAGTTCGGCATCGGCTATTACACCTGGGAGTCCTACACCATTCAGAACTATGCCGACATCGTCGTCGGCATGCTCTTGATCGGGGTGTTGGGCATGGGCAGCAGTCTGCTGATCAAACGTCTGGGCGGCTTGTTCACGCCTTGGCATCGACCGCGAGGAAAAGCCTGATGAGCGTCATGCAAACCCCGGAAGGGCGGATCGACATTCGCCAATTGTCCATCGTCCTCGGCGAAGGTCGCGAAGCCTTTGAAGCGGTGCAAGGCCTCGATTGCCAGATCGAGCCCGGCCAGTTCGTGTGCATTCTCGGCCCGTCCGGTTGCGGCAAATCGACGTTGCTCGGCGCTTTGGCCGGGCATTTGAGCGCTCACGCCGGCAGCCTTAAAGTCGATGGCGGCGAAGTGTCTGGCCCATCACCGCAGCGCGGCATGGTGTTCCAGCATCACACGCTGTTCCCGTGGCGCACGGTGCGCGACAACGTCGCTTTCGGCCTGAAGATGCGCGGCATCGGCAAAGCTGAACGGCATCGCGCCGCCGACGACATTCTCAAACTGGTCGGCCTCGAAGGCTTCGCCGAACGCTGGCCCGACCAGCTCTCTGGCGGCATGCAGCAACGCGTGGAAATCGCCCGGGTGCTGGTCAATCGCCCGCGCCTGTTGCTGATGGACGAGCCGTTCGGCGCGCTGGATGCGCTGACCCGGTTGAACATGCAAGAGCTGCTGCTGGACATCTGGACACGCATCCGCACCACCGTGGTGTTCGTCACCCACGACATCGACGAGGCGCTATTTCTTGCCGACCGCTTGCTGGTGATGAGCGCGCGGCCGGGGCGCATCATCGAAGATCTGCGCCTCGACTTCGCCCGACCACGCACCAGCGAGCTGGTCACCAGCCCTGAATTCTCGCGCCTCAAACGCCACTGCCTCGACCTGCTGCGCCACGACGACGACCGACCGCTGCCGCGCCTCAACCCGCTCGGTCTGCCTCCCGAAAACCCTTTGCCGCGATTTGCCCTATGACCTCTATTTTTGCTGTGACCGATAACGATGACATCCTCGCCCTGCAACCGCGCCTGACCGCTGAAGACGCCGGGGTGCGGCGTATTGCCCTGATTGATCTGGCCGATCTTGAAGAGCCGGATGGCCTGCTCTGGCTGGTGGATCGCTTGGGGCAGGATCCCGCTGAAGAAGTCCGCGCTGAAGCCGCGCGATTGCTGGAGGCCTGGGAAGAAGAAGACGTCGTGCAAGCCTTGTGTGAGGCGCTGACTGATCCCGCGCCCTCGGTGCAATCCGCTGCCGCGCAGAGCCTGAGCTTGCTGAAAACGGAAGCGGCGGGGCGGGTGATTCTGCCGTGGACTGATCACGCTGATGTCAGCGTTCGTATTGCGGCGTTCCGTGCATTGCGTGAACTGCGATTCGCCGATGCCGCACCCGCTGCGGTCACTGCGCTGAACGATGCCGATGCCAGCGTGCGTCGTGAAGCGGTGGGCGTACTCGGCTGGCTCAAGCAACTCGACGCGTTACCGGCATTAGCAAGACTGGCCAGTGACGATCCCGACACCGAAGTTCGCCGCGCCGCCACGGGTGCATTGGGCCTCGCCTCCAGCGCTGAAGTCCTGCCAGCCCTGCGCCAGGCCTTGCAAGACAACGCCTGGCAAGTGCGCGAAGAAGCCGCGACCACGTTGGGCAAAGTCGGCCACATTGACGCGGGCTCAGCACTGGTTGACGCCTTGAGCGATGACTATTGGCAGGTACGTTTGCGTGCCACGCGCAGCCTCGGTCGCCTGCGTTTCGCTCCGGCGCTGGACGCATTGATCGAAACCCTCGGCCATCGCATCAGCAACCTGCGCAAAGAAGCCGCACTGGCCTTGGGTGAACTGAATGATCGCGGCGCCGTCGCCGCGTTGCAGGCCGCGCAGGATGACGGCGACCCGGAAGTGCGCAAAGCCGTGCGCATTGCCCTGAGTCAGCTGCAATGAACCCGTTGTCCGTCGGTAATTCACAAAGTGAACGAACGCTGCGCCTGAACTGGCCGGACGGCCGCGAACAGCAACTCAACCACGCCGAACTGCGCCGCCAGTGCCCCTGTTCGCAATGCCGCGCGTTTCGCCTGAAAGGCATGGTGCCGCTGGTAGATGAGCGCATTCGCCTGATCGAACTCAATCCCCAAGGCTACGGCGTGCAACTGATCTTCAGCGACGGCCACCAACGCGGCATCTACCCGTGGGCCTATCTGGCACAACTCAATTCCTGATCCGGCAACAATCCAAATGTGTGCGGGCTTGCTCGCGAAAGCGGTTTGTCAGCCAAGATTAATGTTGACTGACCCACCGCTTTCGCGAGCAAGCCCGCTCCCACAGGGGGATGATGTTTTGTCAGAAGGATTTGCTGACGCTCGCGACGACGGTCGCGGTGCAGACATCCTTGAAGCCCCAGTTGCTCAGGCATTGGCTCTGTGAGAGATCCGTGTCGATGTAGCTCAGGCCCAACACCACGCCGGCCAGATTGTGGGTGAGTTTCACCTCCCATTCGCGGTACGAGTCTTCAGCGCTGCCGGACGCCGAATACAAATGCGGATCCTTGAAATCCATATTGCCGTAACGCAGCTTCAACCCCGAGTCGTACGGCAGTTCAGTTTCATAACCGATGTAGGTGTACAGCGAGTTCTGCTTGCTATCGATCCCGGGCGCATCGTTGGAGTAATACGCCGCCAGTTTCACTCCGTACACGCCGAGAATCCCGTAGACCTCACCTTGGTTGAACTGGCTTTCCTTGGGGTAAGCGTACTTGATGTAGCCCAGATCGAGGCTGACCGCTTCGGTCGCCTGCCACAGCCAACCGGCGTAGTAATCGACTTCCTGACGGGTTTTCAGACCGCCGCCGAAATCGACGTTTGAACTCCAGGCACCGAGGTACAGACCGCTGCTGTGAGCGAGGGTCAGACCGGCCTGCACGGCAGGGGCATTCTGGGTTTGCGAGATGCCACGGGTGCGGTAGTCGCTGGCTAAAGTGAGATCCACCAACACAGCAAAGTCATCGTTCAAAGGGATCGCTTGGCTGCTCAAGGGCAGCGCGCTCAAGAAACTCAGGGCGAACAGAGGCAAGGCTTTCATGTGAAGTCCCGATGTTGTGATTATTGTTGGGGCAGTACGAAAATTGTGGGTGGGAATGCGATCCCTGCCACCCACACAAATCCTGTGGGAGCGGGCTTGCTCGCGAAAGCGGTGGTTCAGTCAATGAAGATGTTGAATAGACTGGCCTCTTCGCGAGCAAGCCCGCTCCCACAAGGGGAACAGTGTTGTTATTTTTCGGCGGTGTAGACCTGACGGCCGCCGAACCAGGTCTGCAACACCTGGGTGTCATGCAGGGCTTTGTTGTCGACGCTGAACACGTCGCGATCGAGGACGATAAAGTCCGCTTGCTTGCCCGGCGTCAGCGAGCCGATCTGTTTCTCCAGGCCAATCGTACGCGCCGCATTGACGGTGTAGGCGTAGAACATGGTGTCTCGATCCAGACGCTCATCAGCATTGAGCACGCCCAACGGGCCGACGCGGGTGATCGCCTGCGCCATGGCGTTGAACGGGTTCGGCGTCGACACCGGCCAGTCGCTCGCGCCGGCAATCGTCGCGCCCTGTTTCAGCAGCGAATGCGCCGGGTACTGATAGCGGAAGGCGAGGGCGCTGACGTAGGGCTTGATCATGTCGGTGGTGTAGTCGTCGGCGCTGGCCCACAGCAACTGCATCGAAGCGATGACGTTGAGCGGTTTGAAACGGGCGAACTCTTTCGGGTTGACCATTTGCAGGTGAGTGATCGAGTGAGTTACGCCGCTCTGGCGATCCTTGCGTGCCTGGGCGATGCCGTTCAGCGATTCACGTACCGCGCGGTCGCCGATGGCGTGGATGTGCACCAGCCAGCCACGTTGGTCGATGGCGCTGACCAGTTCGCCGAAGTGCTGCGGATCGATCAGCAGTTCGCCCTGTTTGTGCGAGTTGCTGTAAGGGTCGATCATCGCCGCGCTTTGCGCCGGGAATTCGATCACGCCATCGGCGAAGATTTTGATGCCAGGCAGGGTCAGGTTAGGAATGCCCTGAAATTGCTGGCGCACCTTGTCCAGCGTATTGAGGTCGGCGGGCACGCTTTTCGGATTGGCCACCAGCAGCGCCGCGACGTGCACGCTCATGTCGCCACTTTCCGATAGCGCTTTATAAGCCGGCAGCACGCCGACGGTTTTTTCGGTGGGTTTGAGCGCGAACACCGCTTCGCCCGGTGCGGCGTTGGCGGCCGGATCCATCCACGCGGTGATGCCGAGGCTGTTGTTGTAGCGCACCGCTGATTTCGCGGCCTTCAACATGTCGGCGGGGCTTGGCACCGGCATTTTCGAGGCGACCCGATCCCAACCGGCATCGACCACAAAACCGTTCGGCTCGCCGCTGGCCAATTTGCCGATGGTGTCTTTTTCCGCGTCGGGCAGGGTTTTCAGCAGGGCCGCGTCAATCCCGGCACGCTTGAGCATCACATTGTTGGCCCACGCCGTGTGGTGGTCGCTGCCGATAAATACCACTGGCACATCGGCCCATTCGCCGCTGTTGAAGGTTTTGCCCAAGGCCTCTGCCTGCGCCCAATAAACCGAACTCATGCCGGCAATGCTCAGCACGTCGCCGTGTTTCGCCTTGCCGTCTGCACGCCAGTCGCGCAGACGCTTTTGCAGTTCATCGAGGTCGACGACTTCGTCTTCCATGTTCGCCGAAGTCATTTCCAGTCCACCGAAAATCGCGTGTGAATGGCTGTCGATCAGGCCGGGCATCAGCGCTTTGCCCTTGAGGTCGATGACTTGGGTGCCGGGTTCGATCAGGGCTTTGATTTGCGCGTCGGTACCGACCTTCAGCACTTTACCGTTCTCTACGGCGAGGGCCTGCACCTTGGGTTGCGCGCGGTCGGCGGTGAAAATCTTGCCGTTGAGAAGGATCAGATCAGGGGCGGCCATGGCTTCCATCGAGGCAAAACTTACAGCGACTACCAACAGACTCGGGATGAATCTTTTCATTGAAGATTTCCTTGTTATTGCGTCTGATGGCGAGATTAGTGGCTGTCAGCGGCTGACAGAACGCCTCCCTCACGAAAAACGTTTTTGCCTGAATGGAAAAAGCATGGACAAGTTGGGCGCATTAAAGATGTTCGTGGTCACCGCGCAGCTCGGCAGTTTCAGCCGCGCCGCCGAGCAGTTGGGCAAGACGCCGTCGGCGCTGACCAAAGCGGTCAATCATCTGGAGTCGGAGCTGGGCGCGAGGCTGTTCGAGCGCAGCACGCGGCGGATTCTGCTCACCGAAATCGGCCGCGTGTACCTGGAAACCGCGCGACTGGTGTTGCAGCGACTCGACGAGGCCAGCGAGGAAATCGAGCAGTTACAGCACGGCTTGCGCGGCAGCCTGAAAATCACTGCGCCGCTGGCCTACGGGCGGGCGTTTCTCGATCAAGTGTGTGACGGCTTTTTGCAGCAATACCCGCAAATCAGCCTGCAGGTGGATCTGTGTGATGCATTCGTCAATTTGCTGGAAAGTGGTTATGACCTGGCGTTGCGCGAGGGGCACGATGATTTACCCGGGCTGATTGCGCGGGTGGTCGGCAGCAATCGTCTGGCGCTGTGCGGCAGCCCGGAGTATCTGGCGCGCAAGGGCTTGCCGGTAAATCCGCAGACCCTTGAACAGCATGAGTGGCTGCTTTATCAGCATCCGTTGCTTAGTCGCGAATTCTGGTGGGCCGAGCGTGACGGCCAGCGTTTGAGTCTGGCGCAACCCACGGCGCCGTTGTTGCGCAGCGATAATTACGATTTGTTGCTGGCCAGTGCGTTGGCCGGACGAGGATTGCTGCACACGCCGCTGTGGAGCGCCGCGCCGTATATCGCCGACGGGCGACTGGTGCGGGTCATGGCTGATTACGAAATCGATCCCGACACCTTTGGCCCGCACATTCTGGCGGTGTACCCGAGCCATCGGCGGGCCACGGCCAAGGTCGTTGCTTTCATTGATTACATCGCCGAATTCCTAGCCGAACGCGGCTTAAGCTGACTGATCGTTCCCACGCTCCGCGTGGGAATGCCTCTGGGGACGCTCTGCGTCCAGTGACGCGGAGCGTCACGGGCTGCATTCCCACGCGGAGCGTGGGAACGATCAACGTGGGGTGGGCCGACCTGCGGCGCTTGTCAGGAAAAAGCCAAAAGAGTACAAATGTACTCCATGACGAACCTCACTCCCCGCCGTACCGCCATCCTGACCTTTATCCGCGATCGAATCGCCGAACACGGTCAGCCCCCAAGCCTCGCTGAAATCAGCGAGGCTTTTGGTTTTGCCTCGCGCAGCGTGGCGCGTAAGCATGTGCTTGCGCTGACCGAAGCCGGTTTTATCGAGGTCAATCCGAATCAGGCCCGAGGCATTCGTTTGCTCGGTCAGCCGCGGCGCGCCGAACTGCTCGACATTCCTGTGCTCGGCCGCGTCGCTGCCGGTGCGCCGATTGGCGCCGATGCCGAGATCCATAGCCGTTTGATGCTCGACCCGGCGCTGTTCTCGCGCACGCCCGATTACATGCTGCGGGTGCAGGGCGATTCGATGATCGAGGACGGCATTCTCGACGGTGATCTGGTCGGTGTGCGACGTAATCCCGAAGCGCTTAACGGCCAGATTGTCGTGGCGCGCCTCGACGGTGAAGTCACCATCAAACGCTTCGAACGGGTTGGCGACGAAGTGCGCTTGTTGCCGCGCAACCCGGCGTATCGGCCGATTGTCGTGCGTGACGATCAGGATCTGGCCATCGAAGGGGTGTTCTGCGGTCTGGTGAGGCAAGGCTGATGGGCGCCGTCGTTGCGTTGGATACGCTGTTCAATGGCGGCCAGGTCTGGAAGGGCCGGCCTGCGCCACCGGCGGCCAGCCCGCAACCGACCGGACATGCAGCGCTGGACGCGGCACTGCCCAGCGGTGGCTGGCCGGAAGCGGCGTTGAGTGAAATCCTCTTGGCCGGCCCCGGTGTCGGCGAACTGCAACTGGTCTGGCCGACGCTGGCGCGATTGTCGGCGGCGGGTGAGCGCATTGTGCTGGTGGCGCCGCCGTTCGTGCCGTACCCGCAGGCATGGGAAAACGCCGGGGTCGATCTGCGCCAGTTGTCAGTGATTCAGGCCAGTGAGCGCGATGCCTTGTGGGCAGCCGAACAGTGTTTGCGTTCAGGCAGTTGCGGCGCGGTGCTGTGTTGGCCGCACAAGGCCGATGATCGTGCGTTGCGGCGCTTGCAAGTGGCGGCGGAAACCGGCCAGACCCTGGCCTTTGCCTGGCGACCGTTGAGCGAAGCGGTCAATCCGTCACCAGCGGCGTTGCGCATCGCCATCGACGCCAAACCCGCACAATTGCGCGTGCTCAAGTGCCGTGGCGGCTTGGCGCGTACGACGCCGATTGCCTTTGCTGTGGGTCATTGAGGTCACCATGCGCTGGGTCTGTATTCTTTTTCCGCAATTGGCCTTGGACGCGGTGCTGCGTCAGCGTCCTGATCCCGATGAGCCATTGGTGCTGCTCAGCGGGCCGGCTCAGCGGCGGGTGCTGCAAGCAGTCAACCCGGCCGCGCGCAAACTTGGTTTACGCTCCGGTCAGTCGATGACCGCCGCTCAGGCGATGAGCAAAGGTTTTGCCACCGCCGATTACGAGGCCGCCGAAGTCGAACACTGGCAGCAGTTTCTCGCGGCGTGGGCCTACGGTTTCAGCGCGCAGGTCAGCGTGCATTACCCGCGCACCGTGGTGTTCGAGATCGAGTCCAGCCTTGGTCTGTTTGGTTCCTGGGCGCAGTTAGAAGCGCGTTTGCGCAAGGAACTGACCGAGTTGGGTTTCCGCCATCGCATCGTCGCCGCCCCCAACCCGGTGGCCGCGCGAGTGCTGGCCAATGCTTACGACGGTTTAGTGGTGCCCGACGGCGAAGCTTTGCAGCATCACCTCGGCCAGTTGCCGGTTGACCGCGTCGGTCTGGAACCGGGCGTGGCCATGGCGTTGTCGCGCATGGGCCTGCGCAACCTCAGTCAGGTGCAGAGCCTGCCGCGTCAGGCGCTGGCCCGGCGTTTCGAAGCGCAGATGCTTAAACACCTCGACACCTTGTTCGGTGCACGACCACTGGCGCTGGAGTTTTACCTGCCGCCGGATCGTTTTGATGTACGCATCGAACTCAATTTCGACGTGCAGTCCCATCAGGCGTTGCTGTTCCCGTTGCGTCGTTTGACCGGTGATCTGTCGGCATTCCTCTGTGGCCGCGACAGCGGCGTGCAGCGTTTCGAACTGCATCTGGAACATGCCGGGCTGCCGGACACCGTAATCAAAGTCGGCCTGCTCAGCGCCGAACGTGATCCGGCAATGCTTTTCGAACTGGCCCGTGGGCGGCTGGAACAAGTGCAGGTCGAGGCGCCGGTGCGCGGCTTTCGTCTGCGCGCCGAAGATCTGCCGAGTTTCGTCCCGCAGTTTCAGGAGCTGTTCGATGACCGCCCGCAGCAGACGCTGCCGTGGGAGCAATTGCGCGAACGCCTGCGTGCGCGGTTGGGTGATGACGCGGTGCAGGGTTTGCGCTTTCAGGCTGATCATCGACCGGAGTGCGCCTGGCAGCACGGCGTCGATAAACAGCGCTGCGCCGCGTTGCCCAGCGTGCACCGGCCGGGCTGGTTGCTCGGTGAACCGCAGAGTGTGCCGCAAGGTTCGGCGCGGATTCTCATGGGCCCGGAACGCATCGAATCGGGCTGGTGGGACGGTGACGATGTACGCCGCGATTATTACCTGATCCAGAACCGCGCCGGTCAGCAAGGCTGGGCGTATCGCGCGGTGGGTGAGGGCGGGCCATTGTGGCTGCAAGGCTGGTTCGCATGAGTGACGGCTATGCCGAATTGCACTGCCTGTCGAACTTCAGTTTCCAGCGCGGTGCCTCCAGTGCCCTTGAGCTGTTTCAACGGGCAAAAAAACACGGCTATCAGGCGCTGGCGATCACCGATGAATGCACGCTGGCCGGGATCGTCCGGGCCTGGCAAGCGGCGAAATCGGTTGAGCTGCCGCTGATTATCGGCAGCGAAGTGCGCATCGAAAGCGGCCCGAAACTGGTGTTGCTGGTGGAGAGTCTCGCCGGTTATCAGGCGCTGTGCGGCTTGATCACTCGCGCCCGGCGGCGCACCCAGAAAGGTCAGTATCTGGTACTGCGCGAAGATTTCAGCGAGCCGCTGCCGGGGTTGCTGGTGTTGTGGGTGCCGGACTCGCTGGATGACGTGGAAGAGGGCCGCTGGCTGAAGCAGACGTTCGGCGAGCGCCTGTGGCTGGCGGTGCAATTGCATCGTGGCCAGGACGATCAACAGCGTCTGGCGAGGTTGTTGAGTCTGGCCGGCGAACTGCAGATTCCCGCCGTGGCCAGCGGTGATGTGCACATGCACGCCCGTGGTCGGCGCGCCCTGCAGGACACCATGACTGCGATTCGTCATCACGTGCCGGTGGCCGAGGCCGGGTTGCGCCTGCATCCCAATGGCGAGCGGCATTTGCGCAGTGTCGAGGTGTTGCGCGAACTGTATCCGCCAGCACTGCTGGAAGCGTCGGTGACTCTGGCCCGGCGCTGCACTTTCGATCTCGGCGAGTTGCGTTATCAGTACCCGAAAGAGTTGGTGCCGGAGGGGCACAGCGCCAGTTCCTGGTTGCGACAACTGACGAAACAGGGCATCGCCTGGCGTTGGAAGAAGGGCGCGCCCTTCAAGGTGTTGCGGCAGATCAACAAGGAATTGCAGCTGATCGCCGAGCTCGGCTACGAAAGTTACTTCCTCACTGTGCATGACGTGGTGCGCTTTGCCCGCGAGCAAAAAATCCTCTGTCAGGGGCGTGGCTCGGCGGCCAACTCGGCGGTATGTTTTGCCTTGGGCATCACCGAGATTAATCCGGATCACACCACGTTGCTGTTCGAGCGGTTCATGTCAAAAGAGCGCAACGAGCCGCCGGACATCGACGTCGACTTCGAGCACGAACGCCGCGAAGAAGTCCTGCAATACGTGTTTCGCCGTTATGGCCGTCATCGTGCGGCGCTGACGGCGGTGGTCAGCACCTATCACGCGGCCGGTGCCGTACGCGACGTGGCCAAGGCCTTGGGCCTGCCACCGGATCAGATCAACGCGCTGGCTGATTGTTGCGGCCACTGGAGCGACGAAACGCCACCGCTGGAGCGTTTGCTTGAGGGCGGCTTCGACCCTGACAGCCCGGTCCTACGGCGGGTATTGAGCCTGACCGGCCAATTGATCGGTTTCCCCCGGCACCTTTCACAACACCCCGGCGGGTTCGTGATTTCCGAGCAACCGCTGAGCATGCTGGTGCCGGTCGAAAATGCGGCGATGGCCGACCGCACGATCATTCAGTGGGACAAGGACGACCTCGACGCGGTCGGCCTGCTCAAAGTGGATATTCTTGCCCTCGGCATGCTCAGTGCGATTCGCCGCTGCTTTGACCTGCTGCGCCGGCATCGCAATCAGGATTTGAGCCTGGCGACGATTCCTTCCGAAGACAAACCGACTTACGAGATGATCAGCCGCGCCGACACCATCGGCGTGTTCCAGATCGAATCGCGGGCGCAGATGTCGATGCTGCCGCGCCTGAAACCGGCGACGTTCTACGATCTGGTGATCGAGGTCGCCATCGTCCGACCGGGGCCGATTCAGGGTGGCATGGTGCACCCGTACCTGCGCCGCCGGAACAAGGAAGAAGAGGAAACCTACCCGTCGCCGGAGCTCAAGGTCGTTCTGGAAAGAACCCTGGGCGTGCCGCTGTTTCAGGAACAGGTGATGCAGATCGCCATCGTCGCCGCCGATTACAGCCCCGGTGAGGCGGATCAGTTGCGCCGTTCGATGGCCGCGTGGAAACGTCACGGCGGACTCGAACCGCACAAGGAACGACTGGCCGCCGGCATGAAGAAAAACGGCTATACACCTGAGTTCGCTGCGCAGATCTTCGAGCAAATCAAAGGCTTCGGCAGCTACGGTTTTCCTGAGTCCCACGCCGCCAGTTTTGCCTTACTGACCTACGCCAGTTGCTGGCTCAAGTGCCACGAACCGGCGGCGTTCGCTTGTGCGCTGATCAACAGTTGGCCGATGGGTTTTTACAGCCCCGATCAAATCCTGCAAGACGCACGCCGGCATCATTTGCAGATTCGCCCGGTCGATGTGCGCGCCAGCGATTGGGATTGCAGTCTGGAACCGATTGCCGGGGCACAACCGGCGATCCGCATGGGTCTGCGCATGATCAAGGGTTTTCGCGAAGACGATGCCCGGCGCATTGAAGCTGCACGCTCGCGCGGAGTATTTGCCGACATCGCCGACCTCGGCGAACGGGCCGCGCTCGACAGTCGGGCGCAGGCGTTGTTGGCGGATTCCGGCGCGTTGCGCGGCCTGGCTGGGCACCGGCATCGGGCGCGCTGGGAAGTCGCCGGGGTGCAGAAACAACTGGGATTATTTGCCGGCTTGCCGAACCAGGAAGAGCCTGATGTAGTGCTGCCCAAGCCGAGTGTCGGTGAGGATTTGCACGCGGACTACACAACGATTGGCACCACGCTGGGCCCGCATCCACTGGCGCTGTTGCGCAGTGAATTGAAGGCACTGCGCTGCCGCAGTTCGCAGGAGTTGCTCGATGTCGAGCATGGCCGGCCGGTGAGCGTTGCCGGACTGGTCACCGGGCGGCAGCGACCGGGTACCGCCAGTGGCGTGACCTTCGTGACCCTCGAAGATGAGTTCGGCAACGTCAACGTGGTGGTCTGGCGCGACTTGGCTGAGCGTCAGCGGCAGGTGCTGGTCGGTTCGCAACTGCTCAAGGTGGATGGCCGCTGGGAGCGCCAAGGCGAAGTCCGCCATTTGATTGCTGGACGCTTGAGCGACCTCAGCCCACTGCTCAACGGCATCCGCGTGCAAAGCCGCGATTTCCACTAATACGCTGACCCCTTGTGGGAGCGGGCGTGCTCGCGAAAACGGTCTGTCATTCAAAAAATTTGGTGTCTGGTAAACCGCTTTCGCGAGCAAGCCCGCTCCCACAGTTGATTTTGTGTATGGCCAAATCAGCCATTTCGTTGGCGTCAAAAATATCTGTTCGCAATGATGGCACTTTGTCATAATGCCGCCCCTTTCAAGCTCCCACCCCACGTCGCCGTGCCGGGACACACCGTTTTTCAAGAAGGAATACTCAGTGAGAATGATCTCCCGGATGTTGGTCTCAGGCGTTGCCATTGCCGTGCTCGGCACGTTGGCCGGTACCCTTGCCGGTTGCGCCACCGAAAGCTCGCGCGCGTTGCCAGTGGCCAAGGTTGAAAGCGCCTCTCAAGTCTGGACTGGCGTTCGTGTGCCGATGGCCGTGGGCAAGTTCGACAACCGCTCCAGCTACATGCGCGGGATCTTCTCTGATGGCGTCGATCGTCTCGGCGGCCAGGCCAAAACCATACTGATCACCCACTTGCAGCAGACCAACCGCTTCAGCGTGCTGGATCGCGACAACATGGGCGAGATCCAGCAGGAAGCGGCGATCAAGGGCCAGGCCCAGCGCTTGAAGGGTGCTGATTACGTGGTCACCGGTGACGTTACCGAGTTCGGCCGCAAAGAGATTGGCGATCACCAGTTGTTCGGCATTCTTGGCCGTGGCAAAACCCAGATCGCGTACGCCAAGGTCAACCTGAACATCGTCAACATCAGCACTTCCGAAGTGGTGTATTCCACGCAAGGCGCCGGCGAGTACGCCTTGTCCAACCGCGAAATCGTTGGCTTCGGCGGCACCGCAGCTTACGACTCCACCCTCAACGGCAAAGTACTGGATCTGGCCATGCGCGAGGCGATCAATCGTCTGGTCGATGGCATGAATGCCGGTGCCTGGAAGCCGGGCAACTGATCGACGCCCATTCATTGCAAGGAGCAACACCCATGAATTCGACGTTGTCGCGCTCGCTGATGGCGCTGACGCTGGCCGCCAGTGCCTTGCTGGCCGGTTGTGCCGGCCCGAAAACCCTGTACCAGTGGGAAGACTACCAACCGCAGGTCTACGAATACTTCAAAGGCGAAGAGCCGAAAGAAGCGCAGGCCGAAGTGCTGGAACGTGACCTGCAAAAGATCCGCTCTACCGGCAAAGCCGTGCCGCCGGGTTACCACGCCCACCTTGGCTTGCTCTATTTGAGCATGGGCAAGGACGATCAGATGGTGCAGCAGTTCAACACCGAGAAAGCGCTGTTCCCCGAGTCCGGCCCGTACATGGATTTTCTGCTTAAAAACGCCAAGACCGGAGACGCCAAATGATCTCGCGTACCCTGAAGTTACTCGCCGCTGGTTTGGCCCTGACTGTACTCGGTGGCTGCGTAGCGCCAAAAACCGTGGACTATTCAGCGTACAAACAGGCACGCCCGAAGACCATTCTGGTGCTGCCGCCGCTGAACACCTCGCCGGATGTGAAGGCGTCGTACAGCTTGCTGTCGCAAGTGACGTTCCCTCTGGCCGAGGCTGGTTATTACGTGTTGCCGATCGCGCTGGTGGATGAAACTTTCCGCCAGAATGGCCTGACCACCCCGGACGATATCCATCAGGCACCGCCGAACAAACTGAAGGAAATCTTCGGTGCGGACGCGGCCCTGTATATCACCGTGACCGAGTACGGCACGCGTTATCTGGTGATCAGCAGTGAAACCGCCGTGACCGCGACGGCGAAACTGGTGGATCTGAAAAGCGGCACAACGCTGTGGACCGGTTCGGCGCGGGCGTCGAGCGAAGAGGGCGGCAACAACGGTGGCGGCGGTTTGATCGGCATGCTGATCACCGCAGCGGTGAAGCAGATCATCAACAGTTCGACCGATGCCGGTTACCCGATTGCCGGTGTGGCGAGCAATCGTCTGCTCTCGGCTGGTCAGCACGCAGGTCTGCTGTACGGCCCGCGTTCGCCGAAATACGGCACTGACTGAAAGATCAAAAGATCGCAGCCTGCGGCAGCTCCTACAGGGGGAATGCATTGATCTTTCCCACGCTCTGCGTGGGAACGCATCCCGTGACGCTCCGCGTCACAGTGGACGCAGAGCGTCCATGGCGGCATTCCCACGCGGAGCGTAGGAACGATCAGTAGGAGCTGCCGAAGGCTGCGATCTTTTGCTGTTGGTTTATTTGGCGGCTGGCCAAAACCGTTCGCCACCGCCCGGTGCTTCCGTCCACGCTTGCAACGAGCGAGTCGGCAGGTCGAAATAATCACGGGTGCGCGCATAACCATGGCCGCCCATACGCCCAATCGCATCCAGCCCCAATTGATCGATGTACAAGGTTTTCGGATCGATCAGCTCATCGCGCACATGCGCCATCAACACTTCACCGAAAATGATCTCCCGCGACTGACCGATGTTCAGCGCCATCATCCGCCGGCACTCCAGCGCCACCGGCGCCTCACCAATGCGTGGGCATTTCACCGTGGTACCGGGAATCGCCGTCAGGCCTGCCGCGGTCAACTCATCGAAACCCGGAGCAAACGGCACGGCACACACGTTCATGGCCTCCACCAACGCGTCGCTGACGATGTTCACGGTGAATTCCTGATTCAGCTGAATATTGCGCGTGGTGTCTTTCGGGCTCTGATCGCCATAGTTCTCCACGCCCAGCGCCAGAATCGGCGGATCCGCCGACAGTGCATTGAAGAAGCTGAACGGCGCGGCATTGATCCTGCCCTCGCCATCGATGGTGGTCACCAGCGCAATCGGCCGAGGCACGACGCTGCCAATGAGAATCTTGTATTTTTCCCGTGGGCTGAGCTGGCTGAAATCGAAACTGTGCATGGGCAAAACCTCTAGGAAAGTGGATCGATGGCGCTCAATGGCGCGTCGGCGCTGTAGTCATCGGCGAACGGAATGGACGGCTGGAACAGGGTTTTCCAGTCCGGCCGGGTGAACGCGCGGTCGCTGTGGCTGCGCATGAGTTTTTCGTATTGAAGTTGGGCCTGACGTTGCAGGGCGGGGTAGTCGACGCCGGTGACCTGACCGTCGAGCATCACACAACGACCGTCGATGTAACTGGCGATGCAATCGTCGCCACGCCCGGCCAGCAGCAAGTTTTTCAAAGGGTCGAACAATGGCCCCAGATGAAGGCCGCGCAGACTGAATACGGTGATGTCGGCTTTGGCGCCGGGGGCCAGTCGACCGAGGTCATCGCGACCCAACGCCCGCGCGCCACCGAGGGTCGCGGCGTTGTACAGATCGAGGCTGCTGGTCAGCGCCGAGCCGCCCTCCATCAGCCGCGCAATGTTCAAGCCGTGGCGCATGTTTTCCAGCAGATCCGCCGGCCAGGTGTCAGTGCCGAGTGCGAAGTTGATGCCCTTGGCGCGGTAGCGACCGAATGAATTCAACGCCTCGCCATCGCGGGCAAACACCAACGGGCAATGCACCAGACTCGCGCCGCCGTCGATCAGCCGTTGCAAATCATCGTCGCCAGCGTTGTAGATGCCGTGCGGCAGCAGACTGCGCGGCGTGAGCAAGTCCAGTTGGCGCAACCACTCCAGCGGTGACGCGCCGCGCAATTGCTCAACCATCGCCACTTCGCTGAGCGCCTGACAGCAATGCAGACGCATCGGCGCATTCAGTTCGCGGCTCAGCGCGGCGGTGCGTTGCAGCAATGCGGGTGTGCAGGTCTGGATACGATCCGGCAGCAGCGCGCCACGAATCAAACCGTCATGGGCGCCGTCGAAATCCTTGAAAAAGCGTTCTGCCGCATCCAGTCCGGCCACCCCGCGAGCCTCATCCCAGTGATGGGCGAGGGTACCGTCGGCCTGCCAGTAACTCATGCCGCTCATGTAGCAGGGGCCGAGGTAAGTGCGTAAACCCAGTTCACCGGCAACGTCTGCGACAGCGGCGAATTCGTCGTAGGTTTCCGCCCATTCGCGGTAGTACATCGAGGTGATCGGCATGGCCGTGGTGATGCCGTTGCGGATCAACTGGGTGAAGGCGTAGCGGTATTTGAAAACTTCTTCGTCGGCGCTGTATGTCTCACGCGGGCCGGCGGTCAGATACTCGGACGACCACATGCGGCCCATGGCGCGCTCGTCGCCGTTATCCAGCGTCAACACCGTGGAGTCGAGATCGCCCAGCGCGTCGAGATCAATGAAGCCAGGGCCGATCAGCGCATTGCCGTAATCGATCCACTGATCCACCGCCCCGGCATAACCGCGCCCGACGAATTCGATACGGGAACCCGAAAACACCACTTCACCGTCGCGCCACAGCACATGCTGCGCGCCGTCGAAACCGACCACGCAACTGGCTTTGAGACCGATGCGTTTCACAGACGGCTGCTCAGCAAGCGGCCACCTTCGGCGATCAACGCGCCACCGCGATAGACCTGACGCAACGGCCGCGCCACGACCGCCTCGCCCAGCGTCTCAACCGGCATCAGCAAGAAGTCCGCACGCTGACCAATTGCAAAACCGTAATCCTCGATACCCAGCGCCCGCGCACCATTCACCGTGGCCGCCTCAAACGCCGCCGTCAGCTCATCGTCCTTGCCCAGATCAAAGCGAAACGCCAACAACATTGCCCGTTCGAGCATGTCGCCATTGCCCATCGGCGACCACGCATCGCGAATGCCGTCGGAACCCAGGCAGACATTGACGCCGACCTCACGCAACGCAAGAAACGGCGGCACAGCGGTGTCGGCCGGCGCCGAACTCATCAGCGAAATCCCCAGCGCCGCCAAGCGCTCGGCGACCGGTTTGACCTGGCTCCACGGCAACATGCCGAGGCAGTAGGCGTGGCTGATCATCACCCGGTTTTGCAGGTTGAAACGCTCGGTGTAATCAGCGATCAGCGCGATTTGCCACAGGCCCAGCTCACCTTTGTCGTGCAGGTGAATATCGACGCCACGGCCGAATTCAGCCGCGAGTTTGAAAACGAAATCGAGCTGCGCGATCGGATCGTTGTCGATGCCGCACGGGTCGAGCCCACCGACGTTTTCCACGCCCAGCGCCATTGCTTCACGCATCAATTCGGCGGTGCCGGGGCGACTGATCAAACCGGTTTGCGGGAACACCACCAGTTGCAGGTCGATCAGGTCTTTGTAGCGTTCGCGCAGTTGCTGCATGGCTTCGACGTGACGCAGACCGAATTCCGGGTCGATGTCGACGTGGCAGCGCATGGTCAGCGAACCACGGGCGATGCAGTTTTCCAGCAGCGCGCCGGCGCGTTCGGCGATGGGCGCGGTGACTTCGCGGAGGATGCGGCGCTCGTTGCTGATGTAGTCCTTGAGCGTCGGCCCCGCGCTGTTTGGGCGCCAGGGTTGGCCGTAGAGGGTTTTGTCGAGGTGGACGTGGCTTTCGACCAATGCGCTGGTGAGCAGTTGATTGTGGCCGTCGATGTCGCTGGCGGACAGCGTCGAATTGCTGGCCGGACGGCGCTGGCTGAAGCGGCCGTTTTCGATGAGCAGATCTTCGGCGGCGCCGCCGTAGGGGCGCACGTTGCGTAGCCAGTGTGGCTGGGTCATACAAACCTCGTTCAGGTCTTTTAATATTGTGTTGGCCGGGCGGGCCTCTTCGCGAGCAAGCTCGGCTCCTACAAGGGCTATGTGTGATCCCCCATTCCTTGTAGGAGCAAAGCTTGCTCGCGAAGGCCGCGCCTCGGTTTCAGATCGAGCAATCAGCCTTTGAGCTTCGACCAAATCCGATCCTGCAGCTCCCGCGCCTTGTTGCTGCATTCCTTCTCCGGCCGCAGACGCGAGGCGTATTCCTCCGGCATGTTGATCGCATCCATCACCTTCCACTTCGGATCAAGCAACGAATCGCTCTGAATCCCGTTGGCGTAAGCAATGGCATTCGACACGGCAGCGGCGTTCTCCGGCTTCATCATCCAGTCGATAAAAATCTTCGCGTTGCCCGGATGCGGCGCGCTTTTCGGTACGGCGAAGTTGTCCTGGAACATGGCCACGCCTTCACGCGGATAGACGTACTTGATCGTGCTCTTCTGCAAGGTCGCCCGCGCGGTCGAGCCGTTCCAGTTCTGCATCAGGATCACCTCGCCCGAGGCCATGCGGTCGACGGTGTTGTCGGAGCTGTACATCTTCAAAAACGGCTTCTGCTTTTGCAGCAATTCCAGAATGCGTTTGGCGTCCTGCGGGTTTTCGCTGCATTCGTCGACGTTCAGGTAATGGCTGGCGGCGTTGATCACGCTGCTCGATGTGTCCAGCGCGGCGAGTTGGCCTTGCAGCTCTTTGCGCGGTTCGAAGAACTCTTTCCACGAGTCATCCAGTTTGCCGCCCGGCACCCGCGCGCTGTCGTAGGAGAAGCCGGTGGTGCCCCACAAATACGGCGCCGAGAACTTGCGCCCCGGATCGAAACTCGGATCGCGGAACGGTCCTTTGACGTACTGAAAATTGCTCAGGGTAGGCGTGTCGATTTCCATCAACAGATCCTGCTTGATCAACGTCTGCATGATCGACTGCGACGGCACGATCACGTCATACGCGGCGCCACCGGCCTGCAATTTCGCGAGCAAAGTTTCGTTGCTGTCGTAACCGTCCATGGTCACCTTGATCCCGGTTTCCTTCTCGAACTTGGCCAACAATTCGACCGGGTAGTAATCGGTCCAGTTGTAGAAAAACAGCTCTTTCGGTTCGGCGGCGTGGGCGCTGAACGCGGTGAAACAACTCAGGGCAAGACCGGACATTGCCAACCGCATGCTTTTGATTTTCATGAACAGAGCGCTCCAGATTTATTGTTGTTTACCGCGTTGGCCCAGCCAGAAGGCCAGCACCACCAGGACGATGGAAATCAGCAGCATCAGCGTCGAAATCGCGTTGATTTCCGGGGTCACGCCAGCCTTGATCGCCGAGAAGATGTACACCGGCAATGTCGTCGAACCCGGGCCGGCGACGAAGAAGGTCATGATGAAATCGTCGAGGCTGACCACGAACGCCAGCACCGCACCGGACAACACCGCCGGCCACAGCAGCGGCAAGGTCACGCGGCGAAACACCTGCCACGGATTGGCATAAAGATCGTTCGCCGCTTCCAGCAGGCTCTTGTCCAGATCGTTGAGCCGCGCACGGATTGGCAGGTAGGCGAAGGGGATGCAGAAGCCGATGTGCGCGACGATCACCGTGAGCAAACCGAGCTTGATGCCGAGTGCCATAAACAGCAGCAACGTCGCCACCGCTGTGACGATTTCCGGCAGGATCAGCGGCAGGTTGATGCCGCCCTCGACCATTTTCTGCCCGTAGAACGGTCGGTACGTGGCCAGCGCCGCGAGCAGTGCAATCGCCGTGGCGCAGACCGTGGCGATGGTGGCGACGATGATCGAATTCAGCGCCGCCGTCTGAATCGACGGGTTGGCCAGAATTCGCCCGTACCAGGCAAAGGAAAACTCGGTCCACACCGTCGCCGAACGGTTGGCGTTGAAGCTGTAAGCGATCAAAACGAAGATCGGCAGGTACAGATAGGCGAGGATCAGCAGGCTGATTTCGCGGGTGCCCGGGAGTTTTTTCAGGTGCAGGGAAATCATGCTTTCGCCCCCCGATTGATGGTCTTCGCCGAATGGCGGCTGTACAGCGCATAGAGCACCAGCGACACCAGCAGAATCGCCAGCAACAGGAACGACAGCGAACTGCCCAGTGGCCAGTTGCGCGCGGTGCCGAACTGTTGCTGGATCAGGTTGCCGATCATCAGCGTCTTGCCGCCGCCAAGAATCGCCGGAGTGATGAACGCGCCGAGGCTCGGCACAAACACCAGTAACGCACCGGCAATCACGCCCGGCATCGACAGCGGCAGAATGATCCGGCGCAACGCGTGCCAACGATTCGCCCCGAGGTCGTAAGCGGCTTCGACCAGACGCCAGTCGAGTTTTTCCAGCGTCGAATAGATCGGCAGAATCATGAACGGCAGGAAGCTGTAGACCAGACCGACACTCACCGCGAAATCGTTGTAGAGCAGAGTGATGCCGCCGGCGCTGGGGAACAGGGCGTTAAGGCTTTGCGCGACCCAACCGTGTTCACGCAGGATGATCAACCACGCGTAGTTGCGAATCAGCAGGTTGGTCCAGAACGGAATGGTGATCAGCAACACCATCAAATTGCGTCGGCGCGGGGTCAGGCTCGACATCCACAACGCCACCGGAAACCCGAACAGGAAACACAACACGGTGGTGCCGCCGGCCTGCAGCACCGAGCGCAGCAACGCTTGGGCATAGACCCAGTTCAGTTCCAGTTCACCGTCAAAACCTTCCTGAAAAAACAGCTGCACGTAGCTTTGCAGTTGCCATGGCGCTTGCCAGTCGACGCCGCCGTAAGTGTTGCGCGGCAGCAGGCTGATGTAGCCCATGATCCCCAGCGGAATGGCGATCAGGGCGAGCAGGGTCAACACCACCGGGCTGAGCAACAGCGCGCGGTTGAGGGCAGGGGAAGTGCTGCTGACACTCATCTCAGGCCTCCATCAACAGGCAGGCGTGCGGCGGCAGGTGCACGGCAACGCGTTCGCCAACTGCGCGGCCAGGGTTCAAGCCCTCGTTGTTTTCGCGCAGCATGACTTTGATGTCGTTGTTCAGCCGGCACTGGTACAGCGTCGCCGTGCCGACATACAGCACAGCTTCAATGACCCCGCGCAGGTGATGCGGCTGGCTGGCGTCGACCAGTTGCGAGCGCTCCGGGCGAAACGCCAGTTGCACGCTGCTGCCGGCGAAGCTCTGTTGCCGACAAGGAATTTCAATCGGCAAGCCGTTGGGCACGAAGAGTTTTTCGTTGTGTTCGCCGTGCTTGAGCTGGCCGGGCAAGAAGTTGATATCGCCGATAAACTGCGCGACGAAACGGTGTTTGGGGTGTTCGTAGATATCGGTCGGGGTGCCGATCTGCAGGATCTTGCCGGCCGACATCACCGCAATGCGATCGGACAAGGTCAGCGCTTCTTCCTGATCGTGGGTGACGAAAATGAAGGTGATCCCGGCTTCTTTCTGTACGCGCTTGAGTTCGACCTGCATTTCTTTGCGCAACTTGAGGTCAAGCGCCGACAACGGCTCGTCGAGCAACAGCACTTTCGGTTTCGGCGCCAAGGCCCGGGCCAGAGCCACGCGCTGCTGCTGTCCACCGGACAATTCAGCGGGTTTGCGCCCGGCCAGATGCTCCATTTGCACCAACGCGAGCATTTCGTTGACGCGATCCGGAATCAACTTGCGATCAAGACCCTGCATCTCGAGGCCGAAGGCGATATTCTGCGCCACACTCATGTGCGGAAACAGCGCGTAACTCTGGAACACCGTGTTGACCCGGCGCTTGAATGGCGGCAGATCGTTGACCGGTTCACCGGCCAAACGAATCTCGCCTTCACTGACGTGCTCGAAGCCGGCGATGGTGCGCAGCAGGGTGGTTTTGCCGCAGCCCGAAGGGCCGAGCAGGGTAAAGAATTCGTTGTCGGCGATGTTCACCGAAACATTGTCGAGGGCCGGCGCGAGGCCTGGATCATCGGAATACCGTTTTGAGACGTTGCGCACTTCAATTGCTATTGGTTGACCCATATTGGTGCAATCCTCTATTTATTGTATGCAATATCTGAATGCAATTTAGAAATACCCGGATTAATCTGCGTGTGCAACCCCCTTTTTCTTTGGCCAGCGATCGCCAGGGGTTGGTTGCCCGACGCTAAAGGAGTGTTTGAATGACCGAGAAGAAACTGGAAACCACGGTCGACCGCGTCTACCAAGGGGTTTACGAGGCGATCAGCAAGCGCTCGTTGCGCCCGGGGATGAAGCTGGGCGAGGCCTCATTGGCCGATTTATTCAATGTCAGCCGCACGTCGGTTCGCGCCGCGTTGAAGCAATTGGAGGCCGACGGCCTGGTTACCACCGAGCCCAACAAAGGGGCGTCGGTTTCATTGCCGAGCAATGAAGAGATCCGTTCGCTGTTCGAAACCCGCCGTCTGATCGAGATCGGCATCGTCACTGAACTGTGCCGACGCAAGGACAGCGCGGCGATGCAGGACTTGCGTGAACATTTATTGCTGGAAGACGAAGCACACGCTGCCGGTGACCACGAACGGTTGATTCATCTGCTCGGCGAGTTCCACATCAAACTGGCGCGCAGCCTCAACAACCCGGTGTTGCTCGACTGGTTCCAGAAGCTGATCTCGCGCGCCTCGCTGTATGCCGCCGCACTGGACGACGACAGCCATGAAGTGTGCCGCGATGACGAACACCTGCGCCTGATCGAATACATCGAGGCTGGCAATCAGAGCGCTGCCATCGAGCTGACCTGCATGCATTTGAACGGCATCGAAAAAGCCATTCTCGACGTCGCCGCGAAGATGAAAACTGGCTACCATCCGCTCAAGCACCTGATCGGGGTCTAGTCTCCGAGCGGGGACGAAATCGGCTATACCTCTTATGAAACCAATACGACTGAAGACGCTCGAAACAGACGGGCGTCGCGTCGTTCTGGCGTCGCGATTTATCGGGCAACCACCACAGGACACCGAGTCAGTCGATGCAGTTTTTATCCGATAGCCACGGCTGTGATGGCTGGCAAGGCGAAATGGCCGAACGTATCCGCGCGTTCGACTGGAGCCACACTGAACTGGGCCCACTAAATACCTGGCCGGCGAGCCTGTGCAGCGCGGTGCAATTGATGCTGGCCTCGCCGCTGCCGATGGTCATGCTTTGGGGTCATGCCGGCTACATGATCTACAACGACGCCTATTCGGAATTTGCCGGTGGTCGCCATCCGTATCTGCTCGGCTCCCCCGTGGAGTTGGGCTGGCCAGAAGTTGCCGATTTCAACCGCCATGTAGTCGACACGTGCCTGGCCGGCGGTACCTTGTCGTTTCGCAACAAGGCGCTGGTACTGCTGCGCGATGGTGTCCCCGAGGAGGTTTGGCTCGATCTCTATTACAGTCCCGTTTCCAATGATGCCGGAGCGCCTGCCGGGGTGATGGCAATGGTGGTGGAAACCACCGAGTTCGTGATTTCCGAAAGATTGCGCCAAGAGGCCGAAAATGCCTATCGCGCCGATAACGAACGCGTGCGTCTGGCATTGAATGCGGGGGCGTTGGTCGGTTCATTCGTGTGGGATGTGAAAAACAACCGGCTGTCCGCGGATGAGCGTTTTGCCCGCACGTTCTCCTACCCGCCGGATCAGGATCTGAGCAATTTGTCTCAGGACGTTGCTGAGTCGCGCATCCACCCGGATGACTTCGACTGGGTGCAGGAACGAGTCAGCCGGTGCGTGCAGACCGGCGAGCCATACAACGCCGAATATCGGGTTCGTCGCGGCGACGGTAGCTATTTCTGGGTGCTGGCCAGCGGCGCTTGCCAGTTCAACGAGAACGGCGAACCGCTGCGCTTCCCCGGCGTACTGATCGACATTCATGAGCGCAAGATAGCCGAAGAGTCTCTGCTCAAATTTACCCGCAATCTTGAACAGCGCGTTGCCGATGAAGTCGAGGCACGCCTGGCGGCTGAGGAACAACTGCGCCAGTCGCAGAAGCTTGAATCGATTGGCGGCCTCACCGGCGGCGTGGCTCACGACTTCAATAATCTGCTGCAAGTGATCGCCGGCAATCTGCATTTACTCGCTCGGCATGAACCGGATAACGCCAACGTGCAGCGCCGCGTCAGTGCTTCGCTGGCGGCGGTTGAGCGTGGCGCCAAACTGTCTTCGCAACTGCTCGCGTTCGCCCGCCGGCAACCGTTGTCGCCGGCGGTGTGCAATCCGCAGCAGATTTTCGATGGCGTCGGCGAATTGCTCCAGCGCGCGCTGGGCGAAACCATTCAGATCGATGTGCAATTACCGGCAGAGCCGTGGCACATCAACGTCGACCGCAATCAACTGGAAAACGCCATTCTCAATCTGGCGATCAATGCCCGCGATGCGATGAAGGGCGAGGGCACCATTGGTTTGAGTGCCGCCAACGTTCGACTCGACAGCGAGTTTTGCGCGGGTAAAGGCATCGTCCCCGGTGAGTTTGTAAGGGTGGCGGTGAGCGATACCGGCGCCGGTATTCCTGCGCAGATACTTGAGCAAGTGTTTGAACCGTTCTTCACCACCAAGGCTGATGGCCAAGGCACGGGGTTGGGGTTGAGCATGGTGTTCGGCTTCGTCAAACAGAGTGGCGGGCATGTCGAGATTGCCAGTCAGGTCGGCGAGGGCACGCGGGTGCAGTTGTACTTCCCGCGCAGCTTGCGCCCGGTTCGCGATGAGGCTCCGAGTGTGGAGAATCTGCAGGGCGGTGGGCACGAGACGATCCTGGTGGTCGAGGACAACGACGCCGTACGTGCCTCGGCGGTCGAGTTGCTGCGCGAGGAAGGCTATCGCGTGTTGACGGCCGGTAACGGCGATGTGGCGATGCAGATGTTGCTGGAAGGGATCGAGGTGGATCTGATCTTTACCGACGTGGTCATGCCGGGGTTGATCAAGAGTTCGGATCTGGCGGCGTGGGCCAAAGTGCAGATTCCGGCGGTGGCGGTGCTGTTTACCTCCGGGCATACCCGCGACATCATCTCGCGCAATCACCAGTTGAGCCCGGACACGCATTTGCTGAGCAAACCGTACAGCCCGGAAGCGATGTTGCAGATGATTCGTGCGGTGCTTAATGCCTGACTGGGACAGAACCTTGAGCCTACTCGAGCTCTGTAGGGAGTTACCTGTGGCGAGAGGATTTATCCCCGTTCGGCTGCGCAGCAGTCGTAAACCCTGAGAATGCGGTTCAACTGGAAAAATGCAGGGGAGCGCTTCGCACTCCAACGGGGATAAATCCCCTCGCCACAATGAACTCCGCAATCAATGAGGCCTCATTAGTCATAGACGTTTTTTCTGTTCTTCGATCAAGGCCCGCCAATGACTTCCAAGCGTAATTCGAAAGCGCCCGCCGGCATGGTTCGTGTGCGAGGCGCGCGTGAACACAACCTGAAGAACGTCGACATCGACATCCCCCGCGATGCGCTAGTGGTGTTCACCGGCGTGTCCGGCTCGGGCAAATCCTCGCTGGCATTCTCGACCTTGTACGCCGAAGCCCAGCGCCGCTACTTCGAATCCGTTGCACCCTACGCGAGAAGGCTGATCGATCAGGTCGGCGTGCCCGATGTCGATTCCATCGAGGGCCTGCCGCCTGCCGTGGCCCTGCAACAACAGCGCGGCACACCAAGCACGCGGTCTTCAGTGGGCAGCGTGACCACGTTGTCGAGCCTGATCCGCATGCTTTATTCGCGCGCCGGCAGCTACCCGCCGGGGCAGGCGATGCTGTACGCCGAAGACTTTTCGCCGAACACCCCGCAGGGTGCGTGCCCGGACTGCCATGGCCTCGGCCGGGTCTATGAAGTCACCGAAGCGCTGATGGTGCCCGATCCGAGCCTGACCATCCGCCAGCGCGCCGTGGCGTCCTGGCCGCTGGCGTGGCAAGGGCAGAACCTGCGCGATATCCTCGTGACCATGGGCATCGACGTCGACATTCCGTGGAAGAAACTGCCGAAAAAGCAGCGCGACTGGATTCTCTTCACCGAGGAAACCCCGACCGTGCCGGTGTACGCCGGGCTGACCCCGGAAGAAACCCGCGTCGCCCTCAAGCGCAAAATGGAGCCGAGCTACCAGGGCACCTTCACCGGCGCGCGTCGCTACATCCTGCACACGTTCACCCATTCGCAAAGTGCGCTGATGAAGAAGCGTGTTTCGCAATTCATGCTCGGCAGTCCTTGCCCGTTATGTGACGGCAAACGCCTTAAGCGTGAAGCGTTGTCGGTGACCTTTGCCGGGTACGACATTGGTGAGTTGTCGCAGATGCCGTTGCTGCAAGTGGCCGAGGTGCTGCGACCGGTAGCTGCGGCGAGCTATCTGCAGCACGCCGAGGAAACCGGCGAAACCCTGAGCCATGCGCAAACCCGCGAGGCTCGTCAGCAAAGGGTGGCCCACGGCGGCAGTGGTCACGCGAGTGCGCCGGATGTGCGACACACGCCGAACCTGTCGCTGGAGAAGCGTCTGGCGGCGCAGCGCATTGCCGAAGATCTGCTGGAGCGCGTCAGCACCCTGACCGATCTGGGACTCGGCTATCTGGCGCTGGAGCGCAGCACGCCGACGTTGTCGTCCGGTGAGTTGCAACGCTTGCGCCTGGCGACGCAACTGGGCTCGCAGTTGTTCGGCGTGATCTATGTGCTGGATGAACCTTCTGCCGGTTTGCATCCAGCGGATGGCGAGGCGTTGTTCGAGGCTTTGCAGCGGCTGAAGGCGGACGGCAACACGCTGTTCGTGGTCGAGCATGATCTGGAAACCATGCGCCGCGCTGACTGGTTGATCGACGTAGGCCCGGCGGCGGGCGAGAAGGGCGGACAGGTGTTGTACAGCGGCCCTCCGGCGGGATTGGCCGATATTAAAGAGTCGCAAACCCGCGCTTATCTGTTCGCTGAAACCCAGCGACAAACCCGCGCCGCGCGCAAGCCGACGGCGTGGCTGAAACTTGATGGCATCACCCGCAATAACCTCAACAACCTCAGTGCTGAATTTCCCTTGGGCTGTTTTACCTCGGTCACCGGTGTCTCCGGCTCGGGCAAGTCGAGTCTGGTCAGTCAGGCATTGCTCGAACTGGTCGGCGCGCAACTGGGGCGGCCGACGGTTGAAAGCGAAGCGGAAGAGCTCAGCCTCGAAGACGATGCACCGCAGGTCAGCAGCGGCCAGGTCACTGCTGGACTGGAGTCGATCAAACGGCTGGTACAAGTTGATCAGAAACCCATCGGCCGCACACCGCGCTCCAATCTGGCGACCTACACCGGCCTGTTCGACAACGTGCGCAAGCTGTTCGCCGCCACCCCCGAGGCGCGCGCGGCGGGGTACGACGCCGGGCAGTTCTCCTTCAACGTCGCCAAGGGCCGTTGCGCCACGTGCGAGGGTGAAGGGTTTGTCAGTGTGGAATTGTTGTTTATGCCCAGCGTGTATGCGCCGTGCCCGACCTGTCATGGCGCGCGGTACAACCCGCAGACGCTGGCGGTGCTGTGGGAGGGCTTGAGCATCGCGCAGGTGCTGCAATTGACGGTCGATGAGGCGGTGACGGTGTTTGCCGGGCAGCCGGGGATTCGTCGTTCGCTGGAAGTGCTGCGCGATATTGGCCTCGGGTATTTAAGGCTCGGGCAACCGGCGACGGAGTTGTCCGGTGGTGAAGCGCAGCGGATCAAACTGGCTACCGAGTTGCAACGCAATCAACGCGGCGCGACGTTGTATGTGCTGGATGAACCCACCACAGGGTTGCATCCGCGCGATGTTGACCGGTTGCTGGAACAGCTCGATACGCTGGTGACGGCGGGTCATACGGTGATTGTGGTCGAGCACGAAATGCGCGTGGTCGCGCAGAGTGACTGGGTGATCGACATCGGCCCGGGGGCGGGCGATCAGGGCGGCAGGATTGTGGTGGCGGGCACGCCGCAGAAGGTTGCGGCAAGCAAGAAGAGCAAGACTGCGCCATTTTTGGCCCGCGCGTTGAGCCGGTAAACACACATAACCCTGTGGGAGCGGGCTTGCT